>LXTH01000123.1 GCA_001643555.1 Nitrospirae bacterium SPGG5
GGTAAGGTATTGTCAACCTCGTGCGATGGGAACGCAACAGGGCCTGTGGGTTTCGAATTGGCATTGTTGCGTAATTCACAAATCCAGCCGGGTTGCCCAGAGGCAGGAAGTTTCTCCCCTGAGCAATCCCTAGCCCGATACGGTCCTGGATAACCAGGCTAGAACCTGTCGGAGGAGTGCAAAGACAGAGTAAGAATATGGTACAGTTCTTCCCAAAGACAAACAATTTTCTTGAGGTTCTCCTTCTCAATTTGCGGCTTCTTTTCCGCCTGAGACAATATAGATTGACTCCCCGTCCCCACCAACCCCAAAAGGTGACACAATGAATCTTCATCAACGTGGTACAGAACTCATCAGCCAACTGAAGGACCTCGTGTTAGAAGTTCTTCGGAGTCATCCTGACGCTGGTGTTGGGGGCCAAGGTGTACCTCAACGAGAAATTGCTCGCCGAGCTGGGCTCCATAGCATAGGGGCTGTGGAGTTGGATCATACCTGTCAGGAAATGCTGAGATTGCTTCACAAGGACGGCAAAGTTGAGCCTGCGGAAGAAGCTGGTCAGCCTGAAGAGGAAGTTCGGTGGCGGCTTACGGAATCATCCCTTTAGGTGCTGGACCGTCACGCCTGTCAATAGTGAAACAAGGCACATTGCACACACTGTTAAATTGACCGATGGTGGTTCAGGTAGGGTAACACGGTAAGTTGTTGAAAGCGGGTAGACTACAGAACCAGAGATTACTCAGAGGACGAAGTGTGTGTAGACCATACGGTGATCCCTCGTTTGAGGAATAGACGACACGCCGGATTCGTGAGAGACTTCAACTCAGGTTCATCCTCCTTTTGAGAAGGCTCACTTGGTCTAAAAGCCGGTGGGCCTTTTCTTTTGTTTAATTTGGGGTCAGACTCGAATTACATCTTCACGTTTTATCATAAGGCGAAGCCAACTAAAGGAAAAAGGGGGCGCAACTGATACCTGTTCATTCTGCAAACTGCCAAACGAAAGAAGGGTATTGGTGCCCCCGAGACGATTTGAACGTCCGGCCTACGGTTTAGGAAACCGCCGCTCTATCCACCTGAGCTACGGGGGCAAGCGATGTTATGTTCAATGAGGAAAAGAAAATTGCAGGGCTGAAGTTTACCGCAATGGCCAAGGGGAGACAACCAGGGTACAGATTTGAGATGATGCCTTGGATCGTGTGTCCCGAGTCTGGAAAGAAATAATTGAAAAATCCCCCATGTCCCTTTTTCCAAATGGGAAAATTAAGGACTTCCCTATTTTGGTAGAAACTCCCCTTGCATGTACACGTAGCAATGATATGAGGGCTCTTCCCAACATTCTAGTTTGTTTCATTTTTCTTATTTCGCTCAGTCCGGTCAACTTGGCACTTGCCGAAGACGCATGGTTTTCGCACGAGGTCAGCATTTCCAAAGGAGTGGGAACTGTCACTGCGGAGCTGAAACTGCCAGCTCCTCCGTCAACCACCTACAAGGTCCTTGCGGATTATGCGCATTGGCCGGACTTGTTTCCACGACATCCAGTGATCCTAAGTACTACACGCGATAACAATCGGGTACAAGTGGCTATGCAGATTCCTGCCCAATTTGTACCTGTCAATCTTGAACTTGTGACCAGCACTCTGGAATCCCCACCCCACAGGTTAGAAACCACATTGGTGAAAGGTGATTTCGACCGGTATGATTGGACGTGGGATCTTTCGCAATCGTCTTCTGATAAAACGACCATCGCAACGTTAACACTTGTCGTTCAACCATCCATTTGGGTTCCTGAGTGGTTGTTACAGTGGCTCCTAGAGTCTGAAATCACGACACACTTTCACCTCTTGCGCGAACAGGTGTTGGCTCGCCATCAGGAGCAACAACGCAGCCAAATCATTAAAGCGAATAGCCCATGAAACGTATTTCGAATCCGCAGAATCCGTTTCTCTCGGAACAACGGGAACTCCTCGAACCCGCGCCACAAGTCACACCCGAAGTCTACGAGGAGGAAACAGCCACGATCCTCAGCCGTAACGACAGTCCCGACCTGCCGTTTCGTTGGAGCGTCAATCCGTATCGAGGGTGCTTTCATGCCTGTGCATATTGTTATGCGCGCCCCAGCCACGAGTATTGGGGTTTTGGCGCAGGCACGGATTTCGAATCCAAACTCATCGTGAAACCCAATGCCGCTAAAGCATTACGTGCGGCGTTCATGAAACCGTCGTGGAAAGGCGAACTCATCGTCTTTTCAGGAAACACCGATTGCTACCAACCACTAGAGGCAACACATGAACTCACTCGCTCCTGTCTTGCCGTGTGCGCGGAGTTTCACAATCCTGTGACTATTATTACCAAGTCCGCGCTCATTCAGCGCGACTTGGATATTCTCAAAACCTTGCACGAACAGGCGTGGCTGCGGGTCTACTTCAGCATTCCCTTTGCCGATAATGACACCGCGCGTAAGGTCGAACCTCAGACGCCATCGATTACCAAACGCTTTGAGGCCATGGCCCACTTGGCACAAGCGGGAATATCCACGCACGTGTTTATCGCGCCGGTCATCCCGGGGCTCAACGAACACGACATTCCCACGATTCTTCATCGAGCCCGAGAAGCCGGGGCCCTCGATGCTTCCTATATTCTTCTTCGGTTGAATGGAAGCGTGAAATCGGTGTTTCTTGAACGCATGACTCAAGCCTTTCCGGATCGGATCAAAAAAATCGTCAACCGTTTACAAGAGGTTCGAGGCGGCGAATTGTCCGAGAAACGGTTTTTCACACGTCATCAGGGACAAGGCTCCACCTGGGATGCCATTCGACAATCGTTTGACCTAGCGTATCGAAAGGCCGGGTTCCCGCTTGAACCCGATCAGCCCATCCCTCACACCTTCGCCAGGCCCGGACAACCGCAGCAACAGTCGCTGTTCTAACCTAGAAACGGTAGTTGGGCACCCAACTGCCGTTCCTAGGTTTAAGCCCGACTTGTCTCAACGCCTCCTGAACAATTATCCTGGCTGTTCCGTTGACATCGGGCATATTGAATGCTCCACACGACAAAGACTGATCGCACCGAGGAAAAGAAAGGACATGTTCATGGCTATGAATAAATGGGTTGAAGCAATGTGCTTCTGCGGGATTCTGCTGATCGGACTGACAGGCTGCGAAGACGCCAGGACTCCGTGGGAAATGCACATGGACAGTGGTGAATTGCGGATGCAGCAGAATCGGTTCCAAGAAGCCGAAGACGAATTGAAGGCCGCCCTCCAAGAGGCCGAGAAATTCGGCGAACAGGATAACCGCCTGCCGCAAACCCTCACGAAACTCGCCCTCCTCTACGACGTCCAAGGACAGTACGACAAAGCCGAACCGCTTCTCAGTCGAGCCGTCGATCGGCACAAAAAAACCCTCGAACCCAACGATCCTGCACTCGCCATCAGCTTGAGCAATTTGGGGGCCTTGTATCACGCGACAAAACAATTCGACAAAGCCAAACCATTGTTTCTAGAAGCGCTCAAGATACGAGAAGAAGCGCTGGGCAAAGACCATCTCGACGTCGTGGTGGATCTCAAGAACCTGGCTGGGCTCCACGCCTCTCAAGAACAATATGAACAAGCCGAACCCTATCTCACCCGGGCCTTGGCGATTACCGAAAACAAAGTGGGGGAGAAGGACCCGGTGCTTGTGGAAAGTTTGAACAACCTGGCGTTACTCTACCGCGCTCAAGAGCGGTACGACCAGGCCGTGCCCCTTCTTGAACGAGCCATCGCGATCAATGATCAAGCCTTTGGATCGGAAAGCCCTGGCTTGGTGGGCAGCCTTAACAATCTTGCGCTTATTCACATCACCCAAAAAGCTTACAGCAAAGCGGAAATCCAGCTCAAACGGGTTGTCAGTATTACCGAAGCGTCATATGGACCTGACAATCCTCGTCTCGCACCAGGACTCACGAACTTGGCGGACCTGTATCGAATGAGGAGCCAATTCGATAAAGCGATTCCTCTTCTCGAACGGGCACTGAAAATTAATGAAGAAAAATTTGGCTCCGAGGACCCCAAAGTCGCCAATCTATTGAACAATCTAGCTCTCCTCCATTTTAACCAGGACAGCTACGACAAGGCGGAACCCCTCATGCAACGGGCCCTGGCGATCAATGAAAAAGAGTTGGGCGAAGAGCATCCAACCGTAGCTCGAACCCTCAAGAACTACGCGGCACTCCTTCGACAAACCAACCGCGCCACCCAAGCCGACGAACTTGATGCCCGAGCCAAAGCCATTCAGAAGAAACAGGAGCAATCCCAAGAAAACGTGAAGCGTGAACCGTGATACGTGAAGCGAATTGGAAAAAGTAATGGGAAAGGGTGACCGGTAAGGGGAAGAACCTTTCTTTCCTTATTATCCATACCTCCCTACTCATCACGTATGACGCATCACGAATTAAGGCCTTGCCACAAGGCTGGCAAACACCGACAATAGAAAAAGGGAGTGACGTTCTCAGAAGTTAAACCGGACAGGAGATCATGGAAAACGTCTTACGAATGACCTTAATAGTGGTGTGGTGCATGTTTTTCGGGTTCTTCTCCCTCTTGGGATATCTCGATGAAACTCTGGCGCAACAGAGAAAGGCCGTAATTCTCGGGGGATTGCTCCTGATCCTCGCCGCCTACCTCACCTTTGAATGGTTCACCCGCAGCAAGGAACCTGACATCACCAAAGAAGGGTTGGTCGCAGAAAAGGGAAAGCAGAACACGGTAAAAAAAGACCCGCGTTCCCAATTAGATGAACGAGTACTCCGGCGCTTGCACCTGTATACGAAAGACAATGAACAGGAATTGAAGGCCGCAATCACTCCCGACGCTCCCAAAAAACGAAAAAAACCCGCGATCTCCACACCAAAAAATTAAATGCTCATTGCGAAACCTTCTGGGTGTTTTTTGGGAACTCTCACTCATACCCCACTTAGGAAAAGGGGGGCTTGGGGGGATTTTCCATTCCGAATCTAGAAAAGCCTGAAAACATTTTTCTGGCACCACAGCAAGTCAGTGGCACATCTGCCCGTTGTAGAAGCTCAAGGCCCCTATTCCTTAACATTTTGCGGAAGCACTCTGTGCTGGGTGAAAACCATCCTAAAATCCCCCCTACCCCCCTTTTTCAAAGTGGGAGTCACGCGGGACCATCTCACGGATGTTTCACCTTGAACCACGGCCAGACAATTTCCAGGAAAATCAATCCGCTCAGTTTTGCCAAGACTCAACGTAAAGCGCGATACCTCTCCATCCCATGGCTTACTCGATCGACGAAGCCGCGAGCCCTTTGAGGGACAGCGCGCGCTTGGGAGCACGAGCAAGCGCCAAATCAAACTGCGCCCTCGCCGAGTTAATTCTTCCAGACTCCAACAACTGTTCTCCATACAATTCATGCACGGGTTTCACGGGAAACGGCGGACCATAATCAAAGGGAAGAGTATCCGCCATCGTCGTGGCTTCCTTCAATAACCTCAAGCTTTGGTCCACCTTTCCCTCGGCAGCAAGGAGTAAGGCTGATAATTGTTTTTTCATCACCCGTGCTGGCAATACCTGCGATGGGGAACGGGTTCCTGTTGCTGAGTGAATGTGATCGCGAAGTTTGGCAACAGCTCTTCGGGCAATGTCCATGCTGCCGGTTTTCACACCACTCAGTCCCATGGCAAAGAGTTCACTCGTCACTCCGGAAAAACGAAGCCCCGCACGGTCTTCCTCTAATCCACTCACATCCCACTGCTGAGTCTCCACAATAAACGTCCCACGCATCGCCGCTAGGTAGCCCTTCACAAACCGTGACTCCACCTGCGCCGCATCGTCTCTCACCATGTCCAACAACCGCTTCGCGTCGGCAACCCGCCCTTGCTGGAGATAGGCGTACATCAACCAATACACGGTATGATAGGACCGCTCGCCAACTCCCAAACTTTTTTGCTTGCGTCGCGTCTCACTCGCCGTCCAACTGATTTCATTCGCCGTGATGACCTCATCCCACATACCCAAGGCCATGAAAATATGCGAGGGCATGTGCTGGGCATGCGGGGCAGCCACCGCAATCTTCGCATACGTCCGAGCCGCGCGAAGACCCAAGAAGGCATGCTCGGGATCATCGTACGCATGAATCATGTAATGCACGGCCCCGGGATGCCGAGGGTTCCGTTGAAACACGGACTCGGCAATCGAGGCGGCTTGCAAATACGTCTTGGCATCACGTTCGCCCTGCGCGGTTCCTAACAAGGCCAGCGCGTAAAAAGCTGCGGCATCAAGGTCATGAGGATAGCGGTCACTGAGGACACGCATCTGGTCCGCATACGTGCGATCCCGATCGACTTTTTTACCTTCCCCATACAGCGCGTGCATCGCCTGCAGATATCCCTGTTCACGATCCGTAGGAGCTTTGGCGATCCGCTCTTCATCGCTCGATCCCAGTCGAGCCAGCACCTCTCGGGCCTGATCGAAATATTGCTCACCCCACAGGGTATGATTGAACGTCATGGCCTCACCCCAGTAGGCCATCACAAAATCGTGCTCGATCTTCTGTGCGCGCTGAAACGCGACTTGCGCATCGTCATATTCAAAATTGTGTAGCAACAGCACACCTCGAAGAAAATGGCGTTGCGCCTTGGGAGAACCTGACGTGGGAAAATGTATTTCGCCAAGCATGGGCACAGGCAGTTTGGGTTGTTGGGGATGAGGCCGATGCACATCCGGACGCGGATCCGGCACAAACCCATCCCGATGGAGCATCCGCACTGTCGGAAGCATGTCTTGGTTGAGCACCGCGTCTTGTTCAATAAGACCGTTGCGAAACAACAACCACGCCACCACTGAATAAATCTGGTCCGGACTCATTGACTGTGGTGCCGTAAATGGCATGGCCCGATTGATGTAATCAAACAGCGTCGTGGCATATGGCCAATGACTGCCAATGGTTTTAATAGGATGACTCGTAGCCAACGTGCCCTGCCCGCCGACCAACTCGAGCATGGGCCCTTCCACGCCAGTGGCCCCATGACAACTCGCACAATGTTCGGCAAACACCTGAGCGCCTTCCTCAACCGTCCCTCTACCAACCGGCAACCCCTCGCCATCTGGCCCCACATCAATATCCCAGGCGTTGACCTCCTCATCCGTCGCCACACGGCCAAGATGAAAGGACTCGCTCTCTTCTCCACTCCACACCACAGCCGATGGACTTCCGAAAAGAAAAAGAGAAATGAGAAAAAGATTTAGGAGAACGTGAACCATCAAAAGTCTACCTGCCAAAAAATTCATATGGCACTTCTTGCCTCCTCKCCCYTGTGNGGAGAGGATTGAGGTGAGGGGTTTCWYYCTCATCCCAGCCTTCTCCCCTCAAGGGAGAAGGAGCTCTTATCAGTCCATACCAGGATGCGAGTTCTTCTATTCCACGTGGCCAACGGCGTCAGGACCATGTTCCCAGGGACTTTAACGTTTGGTGTGAATTAAAGGAAACCCGTAATCACTATTCTAGAAGGAGAGGTGCCGATGGCCGATAGTTAGCCTCAAACTTACTAAAGCGTGAGGCTGATCTATAATGGACACCGACACCTTACTCACCACACTTTATGTGATGGCCGACGATTTTTGCAAATACCAWYTGCCTCSAGAGAARACTCCTGGYCCCAAGCCCTCTTTGACCCGCAGYGAGGTGGTCACCCTGGCYCTCTTCGGCCAGTGGARYTGYTTCCYCAGCGAGCGAGGCTTCTACCGCTACGCCAGSCGCCRCCTGCGTYCTGCTTTCCSCACCTTGCCCTACCGGGGTCAGTTCAACCGCYTGATGCGGCGGYATTATGARGCYATYGTYGCTTTCTTTCGSYATCTGGYGGCCYRGCTCCAGTCCCRGGATTGTCCCTACGAAGCCCTGGACKGCACTGGGGTTCCYACCCGARATGCCAAGCGYCGRGGCGCTGGTTGGCTGGCGGGTCAGGCCGACATCGGYTGGAGCAACCGCCTGGGATGGTACGAAGGKTTCYATCTSTTGGTCTCGGTSAMTCCCCAGGGGGTCATTACTGGGTTCAGTTTTGCCCCAGCCAGCACCAAAGACCAGCCCATGGCCGAGG
>LXTH01000139.1 GCA_001643555.1 Nitrospirae bacterium SPGG5
GCAAGGCTGGGAAAAAACGTGTGGCACTCGAATTGGGAGGAAATGCAGCGGTTATTGTCGAACCCGATGCCAACCTCCCACTGGCGGCCCAACGTTGTGCCGCCGGTGGACTCTCATACTCCGGGCAAACCTGCATTTCGGTGCAGCGACTGTATGTTCACCATGACATTTACAATCAATTCGTCGAACTCCTGCTTGATCAGGTTCGCGCCATATCCTGTGGCGACCCTCTCAATACATCCACGGTCGTTGGGCCACTGATCAACCAGCAAGCGGCAATCAGAGTCGAAACTTGGATTCAAGAAGCCATTGCACAAGGTGCCGATTGCCTACTCGGTGGATCTCGACAAGATTCTATCGTGGCGCCAACTGTCCTAGCCAATGTTCGTCCAACCATGAACGTATCCTGCGAAGAAGTATTTGGCCCCGTCATCACGATCACTCGCTATCAGGACTTCGCGGAAGCGCTGCATGGTGTGAACGATTCACCCTACGGGCTTCAAGCTGGGATCTTTACTCAAAATATTAATCGCATTTTCCAAGCCTATCGCGAACTGGAAGTTGGGGCGGTGCTCGCCAATGAAATCCCCACTTGGCGCGCCGATCATATGCCGTACGGTGGAGTCAAGGATTCTGGATTGGGTCGCGAGGGCGTGCAGTACGCCATGCAAGAACTCACCGAACCAAAGCTCTTGGTATTACACCTGCCTCCTTTTGGAACGTAATGCGTGAAGCAAAAGCGGGTGAAGAGTTTCAGGTAAAAGGTACGAAATTTCATAATCCTACATCGACTTTCTCGTTTGCTCTTTCCCAGTGTTGCCTGAAACAAATATAAACACTTCAAAAAATTCCTTGCAGAATTCCTTCTAAATTTGTCAAGATGCGGCCCGCATGCTCGTTTCCAGCCTCATAGCCGGAATGATTGTTCATGAATGGCGATGTCAGCAGAAATGATTCGTCTAACAGAGCACCCTCACGATTTTGCAGACGTTACCAATCATCTTTGAACATCGTGTAAACAACCACACGAAAACAACGGAGGAGACATGGTTCCTACTCACATGTTTCTGACCCGAGGGGTCGGTGTGCATCGAGAAAAACTCGCTTCATTCGAAGAAGCCTTACGACGTGCTGGCGTGGCGTACTGTAATCTGGTGAGCGTTTCATCGATTCTCCCACCGAACTGTAAAATCATTCCACGAAAACGCGGAGTACAGTTGTTGAATCCTGGCGAGATTACTTACTGTGTGATGGCCCGATGTGAAACAAATGAACGGAGTCGTCTGATCTCTTCATCGATTGGCGTGGCCATCCCCGAGGGCCGACACAAGGCATATGGCTATCTCTCTGAACATCATGCCTATGGGGAGACCGACGAAGAGGCTGGCGATTACACCGAAGATCTGGCGGCGCAAATGCTCGCCACCACGCTTGGCATCAAGTTTGACCCCAACGTGGCCTGGAAGGAACGAGAGCAAGTGTTCAAAATGGGCGGGAAAATTGTTCGCACGCAAAACATCACCCAATCCGCCATCGGAAAGCCAAACAGGTGGACGACCGTGGTGGCTCTCGCGGTCTTCATTCCCCTCGAAAATATTCCAGACCCGACTCGCTCACCGAGAAAGAAAAAATACGTAACAAATAAATAACGCAGGGCGGTCAAAAAGGCTGTCCAGCAAGGCCGCAGGACCTTTGGCGCCCGGAGCGTACATGCAGTACGTGAGGACGACAAAGGACCGAGAACGCAGCTGGGCGGGCTTTTTCACCGCCCTCCTAAACAGAAAATTTCGCCCACAGGACCGTGTGATCCGAAGGGCTCTTGCCTTTCCTGGGGTTCACATCCACTTCAACCGCTGTACATTTTTGGGCCAACGGTTTCGTTGCGAGAATGTGGTCGATTCTCCAACCACGATTCGCCTTCATCGCATCCGGCTGACGATAATCCCAAAAGGTAAATTGCGGTCGATCCGGGTACAGGCGGCGGAATACATCTTCAAAGCCCCAACTCATGGTCTTGTGGTAAGCCTTTCGTGCATCCTGGTGATAACACACATGCGTCAAATGTTTTTCCGGACTGTGGACATCCATCGGCTCGGGTGCCACATTCATATCTCCACACCAAATGACCGGTTGGTCAGGTGAACAGTGGCGTGAGAAGTATTGGCGCAACCGCTTGAACCACTGCAGTTTGTACTGATACTTGGAGTGATCGATTTGAAACCCTTGTGGGATGTAGGTATTCACGATGGAAATCCCTTGGACCACGACATGAAGCAACCGGAAGCCATCGGCATTGGGGCCTTTATCCAGACCATCCGAGGTAAATTCCGGTGCGGTTTTGGTCAACACGGCAACGCCGTTATACCCTTTCATCCCACGAAATGTGACAACATAGCCGGTGGACTCCAAGGCCTCTACAGGAAATTCCATATCTTGAACTTTGGTTTCCTGCAAACACAGCACATCAGGAGCATGGGTTTTCAACCACCGTTTCACGGTAGACAATCGCTTCCGGACCGAATTCACGTTAAACGTGGCAATCTTCATTGGTTCATTCCTTCATTGCTGGATACATAATCATTCTCGAAAAAACCTCAAAGTTCATATTAGTATTTCTGGAGTCCCCTCGTCATGACCTTCACCCCTCAGGAAATCGCGCGTCTCACGGACACGAACTTTTTTCTTGATAAGGCCACCATCTCTACGAAAATTCGGCAATCCTTAGAACAACTCCACGAGACCTATCAACACGAACTCACGCAGCATCACCTCATTGTTCCGGACCAATTTACTCACGACGCATTCCAACTGGTCAGAGGGGAACATTTAGAAAACTTCCCCTATCAATATCTGGACTACCCTCGATTTTACACGCGAGAAACCAAGTTTGCCTTTCGTACGCTGTATTGGTGGGGTCATCACATCATTTTTTCCCTCATTCTCGAAGGTGGCCACATTCGACGGTATAAAGAAAACCTCATCAACCGGTTTTCAGAAATCGCCGATCGAGAGGTATGTTTATGCCTCGACAATTCATTATGGGAATGGAAGAAGGGACCGGGTTATACCTTGAAACTGACAAATGACCGAAAGCCAGAAGTGGCTGCCGTCCTCGCGAATCGTCCATTTTTCAAGCTCGCACTTTTCATGCCATTCGACGATCCCATCGTCACGTCAGGGAACATTTGCCAGAAAGGCCAGGAAGTCTTACGCACGATACTTCCGGTCATTGAGGATTAAACTTTAGGGCACCTCTAAAAACCGTCCTTTTCCGTGATGGCGGCGTCAGCCGCGTGCTCAAATCCTCATGTATTCGCCCATACACTCCGGTTTTCCGCGCGCGGCTTCCTTGCCCTCACAAAAAATGCCGGGTTTTTAGAGGTGCCCTTTACTCGTCTTCTTTTAATCCCAGTAGTTCCGTGAACTCCCTGGCACTGTAATTCTTCTGAGTCTCCAGTTGAATAATGTCGATCTCGGCTTCCTGGCATAATGCCTTCATCAGAGTATGTTGAGAATTCGACGGAGCGCCCTCATGGTCCTTTGACCCAACCATGATAATTTTACTCGGTAGCATCGTCCCGGGATGAACCAGCACAAAGTCGGCGGTGAGGGTTCGGATGGCCTTCACCATTTCTCGCCGTACATCTTCGTCATCCGCACTCACCTGCACCAACGTGCGCAAGGGAATTTTGGCAAACACCAAAAAACAATCACGGGATACTAAATGAAGGAGATTAAATACGGCCACCTCTGATGCCTGAATCAACGGACGCCCACTGACAGTGATCGCATCAGGAATAGTTGTTTCTTTGAATCGTTGGGACTGTCGTCGCCGATTCCACCAGGGTTGCACCAAAAAATAGACTAGAATGAAGGTCACAATGGTCATCGCCAACATCAAGAGTTGAGAGAGGAGTGGAAGCGATTCAATGGAAAGTGCTGAAAGGGAATCAAAGGCTGCAAGCACGTCGAATCTTTACCTGTGGCAGAAGTTAGAAGTGAATTGAGAATTTCTTCTTTCCCGGCACAACCATTCCCAACACCACCGGGTATCGAGCGCCGGTGACCGCCGGGACATTGGTCGGCACACCGTGAATGGTCTGATAGGCCATCACGGCGAAAGCCAACGCCTCAAAGGCATTGCTATCAACACCAACCTGATCCATGGTGCAAACCGGACGTGGATCAAATGCCTGTCTCAGCGCATTCATGAGAGCCAGGTTGTTGACTCCCCCTCCGCCGAGTATGACTTCATCGATATTCCCCTTGAACCATCCACATGCCTCGACAATTGTCTTGGCCACAAAGTCGCAACTGGTCGCAAGGACATCTGGCAGGGACAGGTGTTTCGCTTTGGCCCGCCTTAACACGTCAGCAATATAGGAATCGCCAAATTCCTCACGTCCCGTAGATTTTGGAGGTCGTTTGGCAAGATAGGGATGGGCCAATAAGGTCTTAAGCCACGAGGCATGACTTCGGCCTTTTCCCGCCAGACGGCCGTTTCGATCAAACTGTTGTGTTCCATCGGTGCCCTTCACCACTAATCCATCCAACAGCATATTGCACGGGCCCGTATCAAATGCCCGAATGTCATCGAGGCATCCATCTGCTGGTAAAAACGTCACATTTGCAATCCCGCCAAGATTCACGACCAGCCGCGACCGACGTGTCGATTGAAACAACAGATGATGAACATACGGTGCCAGTGGAGCACCTTCCCCGCCTGCGGCCACGTCGCGAGTGCGAAAATCAGCCACCGTCGTAATGCCGGTCCGCTCCGCGATAATGGCTGGATCGCCAATTTGAAGAGTAGATCGAATGGCCCCAATCTTGGGTTCTCGAATGGGTGTGGGTTGATGATACACCGTTTGGCCGTGCGAACCGATCAATCGAATGTCCTCCGTTACCAAACCTGCTCGCTTGATCGTCCGGAGAGCCGTCTGAGCAAACACTTCCCCCACTGCCGCATTCAGGTGACATAACTCCGCGACGGTTCCTTGAGTGGGAGCCAGCAACACACGTTGTCTCAAACTGGGATGATAGGCTCGCGTGTGTGATGCAAGGAGCGTAACTGTGAGACGTGCTTGAGAACGACGGATATCAACGATGGCACAGTCTACGCCATCAGCAGAAGTCCCGGACATTAATCCCAAGCATTTCATGGACTCAACCCCTTAAAGGGACGTGATCCGTAAACCGTGATGCGTAACGGGTAAAGAGTCAGGAGAAATCCTTTCCCCATTTAACCTTTCCTCCAGACCCCTCACGCTTCCCGCTTTACGGTTCACGAATTGGCATACCACGAACACATTCAGGCTTGCTGGTTCCGATCCCACACCATCCCGATTTGCTCTTTCGCATTAAATCCCAGCGTTTCATAAAACATCTGCTTATCGCGGGTACACAGCCAAAACAATTCCACCCGCTGCAGGGTCGGATGCGACAGGATACGCTTGATAATCTCCGTTCCGATATCTTGGTCCTGGTACTGTCCATCCACGATAACATCCAAAATTGAAGCCCTGTAGACATAATCCGTCAGCACGCGTCCACACCCCACTAACCGGTCCCCGTCCCACGCCGTCAGAAACACATGGGTGTGTTTCACCATTTCCTGAGCATCGTCTAGAGTCCGTCCGCTGGCCCATGATGACTGTTCAAACAGTGGTAAAAGGCTAGAAGGATCGAAATGTTTCCCATCGGAGTATGTGATCATGAGAACTGTAGAAAAACCAAAATTGGGAGATTTTTGATTGACCAGCTGGAGAATTTTGATGTATCTGTATTACACTAATCGTTATACAAATACTAGGAGCTTGTCCGAGATTAGACAGATCGACTTCGGATACGTATCTTGAATCGGTTCCTAGCAACGAAGAGGATGCTCATGCCGATGCTTGTCAGGAAATGTCCCAAATGCGAGAAATTATTTTGGATTAAGGAACAGGACATAGAATATTCCAACGACGATACCTGGCGAATCACTTGTCAGCATTGCCAGCAAGTGCTTCGCATTCCCCTCGTGACACAGGGACCCAATGCCGGCGCTCCCAAAATGGGCCACTAGGCTGTTCAAAAAGGCCGCCAGCGGCGTTCTCGGCCCTTTGTCGTGCTCACGTACTCGCGTACGCTCCGCGCGCCAAAGGGCCTGCGGCCTTGCTGGACGACCTTTTTGAACAGCCTAGTTTCCTCTTGGTAATAAAGATAGAGGACAGTTCTCGTCAATTTGAGAATTATTAAAAAAGCACTAAATTTTATTCCTCAAGAATCGGAGACCTATGCATCTTGAGAGCCTTGGCGGGTTAGGCGCGCAGATGGTGGGAGGACCCGATCGAGACGGCAGTGGCACAGGCCCAGTGGTCATACTCCTCCATGGATTTGGTGCACCCGGAGACGATCTTGTCGCATTGTGGAAAATGATTCGAGTGCCCGATGAAGTCCGGTTTGTATTTCCGGCTGCCCCTCTGGCCCTTGACGGTGGACTCCAGGGGGGCCGGGCATGGTGGATGCTCGATATGGAACGCATTGCCCGGGATGCCGCCAGTGGCCGGGAACGTGACGTGCATGCCATTCCTGACGGGCTACCAGAAGCCCGTGCATCAATCATGGCCTTGCTCGATGAACTGGAGCAACAATGGAACATTTCCTCAGAGAAGATTATTCTTGGAGGTTTCTCTCAAGGCGCCATGTTGGCCTGCGACACGGTATTCCGGACAAATCGTCCCTTTGCCGGGCTCATCCTTCTGTCAGCGACCCTCATCGCCAAAAATGAATGGATGCCCCTCATGCCCAATCGAAAAGGGCTCCCGGTTTTTCAAAGTCATGGCACCGATGATCCGCTACTGCCATGTGGAACCGCCAAGGACCTTCGAGATACCATGACCAGCCATGGGATCCCCGTCGAATGGCATGAATTTCGTGGAGGGCATGAAATCCCRTTTGCCGTCCTYGAACGATTAGGGCCCTTTCTTCAGATCCATCTTGACACACCCTCTTGATCCYGCCACGTCAAACTTAAGGGCACCTCTAAAACCGTCCTTTTCCGTGATGGCGGCGTCAGCCGCGTGCTCAAATCCTCATGTATTCGCCCATACACTCCGGTTTTCCGCGCGCGGCTTCCTTGCCCTCACCAAAATGCCTGGTTTGTAGAGGTGCCCTTAAGAGCCAGACCAGGTGGAATTGCGTCAAAATGCTGCGTTGAGTATGATGAAATTGTTCGGAGGCTTAACTATTTCCATCACAACCGCCTAAAGAGGTATCGGAGCCCATGATCACAAACGAAGTTCTTACACAATACATCACTCAGGCCATGCCCGATGCCAAAGTCTCCATGACTGATCGCACAGGGACCATGGATCATCTGAACGTCCGAGTTCAATCAGATTCATTTAAGGGGAAAAACCTACTCGATCGCCATCGCATGATTTACCAGGCATTAGACGAACCCATGAAAGACGGGCGCATTCATGCCCTAGAATTACAGGCCGAAACCATTGACGGATCATAAGGGTTTGCGCAAGAATAACTCCCCTGTTTGAGTGCTGAGACACCTGTCTGGCAAGGTGAGAGGACTGCATATACTCCTGGTATGGAAAGGACGAGCAACGCCGCCAGACGGGATGGATCGACACCCAAACAGGGGAAGTTATTCTTGTGCGAACCCTAAGTACGTGGAGGAACCAAGCGCGCGCCCCGCCTCCACCGAAATCACAGTGGACACACCTGATCCATCGCCAGAGTTTCACCGACCCGTTATGCATACAAGCTCCGCGCAGGAAGAAGCATTGGTCTGGAAATCTCCTGAACACTGCAGGGAAGTGGTCAA
>LXTH01000164.1 GCA_001643555.1 Nitrospirae bacterium SPGG5
ACCCCGACGTATCCGATTCACATGTATGGAGTCATTATTGCCGGTGGTGAGGTTCGTGGCGTGTCCCTTGGCCCCCAAGAGGATTTTTTCGAAAACCTCACGCGTGCCTATCGACAGAGTCAACCACGTCCGCGTATTTTAATTATGAGTTTCCCTCATAATCCCACGACCAGTGTGGTGGATCTTGAGTTTTTCAAAAAGGTCGTGGACTTTGCTCGCGAGCATCATGTCTACGTGATTCATGATTTAGCCTACGCTGATATCGTGTTTGACGGGTATCGGGCTCCCAGTTTATTGCAGGTGCCGGAGGCCAAAGAAATTGGTGTTGAGTTTTATTCCTTGTCCAAGAGTTACAACATGCCCGGGTGGCGAGTGGGTTTTTGCGTGGGCAATAAAGACATCATTGGCATCCTGACAAAGATCAAAAGCTACCTTGATTACGGCATGTTCCAACCCGTACAAATTGCGAGCATCATTGCGCTGAACGGCCCGCAGGATTGCGTGAAGTCCATCGTTGGCAGATATGAACGCCGACGGAATGTCTTGGTCTCGGGCCTGAATCGCGTGGGTTGGGCCGTGGATTATCCACGAGCCACCATGTTCGTGTGGGCACGAATCCCTCCGGCCTATGCGGGAATGGGCTCAATAGAGTTTTCAAAGTTTTTACTCCGTGAAGGAAAAGTGGCCGTCTCTCCGGGCATTGGCTTTGGAGATGGCGGGGATGATTACGTGCGGTTTGCCCTCGTGGAAAATGAACATCGCATTCAACAAGCCGTTCGGGGAATCAAAGCGGCGCTCAAAATTCAAACACCGTCATGAAATCATGTATCGACATTGGCTTGGTCGGATTAGGAACCGTGGGGACGGGGACGGCCAAAATTTTGCTCGAAAACCGAGACCTGATTGCTCGTCGGGTTGGCGTTCCACTTGAACTCAAACGGATCGTGGATTTGGATGTGACCACGGATCGAGGCATTGCGCTTCCCGATGGCCTGCTCACTGCGGATCTCCCAGGCCTGCTCAATGATCCCACGATTGATATTGTCATTGAACTCATCGGGGGGTATGACACGGCGAAACGCATCATGCTCGATGCGATGGCCCAAGGTAAGCATGTCGTGACCGCGAACAAAGCGCTCCTTGCAGTTCATGGAGAAGATGTGTTTACCGCAGCGGCTCGCGCTGGTTTGGATGTTGGGTTTGAGGCGAGCGTGGGTGGCGGCATTCCCATCATCCGTGCACTGACCGAAGGGTTGGCCGCTAATCGATTGACGTCCATCGTGGGTATTCTCAATGGTACCGCGAATTATATCCTCACGAAAATGCTCAGGGAACAGCAGGAATTCGAAGAAGCTCTGGCTCAAGCGCAAGCCGCGGGATATGCAGAGGCAGATCCCACGTTCGATATTCAAGGCATTGATTCTCTCCACAAATTAGCCATCATGGTGAATTTGGCTTATGGGACACCCGTGAATGTGAAGGACGTGTTTACGGAGGGCATTCAGCATGTCACGACGTTGGACATTCAGTATGCGTCAGAATTGGGAATGGTCGTGAAATTATTGGGGATTGCCAAGCTTCATGACGGAGAAGTGGAGGCGCGTGTTCATCCAGCTCTTATTGACAAAGATTCGCCATTGGCTCAAGTCCATGGTGTGTATAACGCGATTCATATCGTCGGGGACGCGGTTGGGGACGTCATGTTGTATGGACAGGGAGCTGGAGCCCTGCCGACAGGGAGTGCCGTGGTCAGTGATGTGATTAGTATCGCACGGAACATTCAACGGCAGGCCTGTGGGCGTGTGCCGCCGACATCGTTTCCGCTAGACCAGCGAGTTCCGATTCGAATTCGACCGATGGAAGAATTGACCACGCGATATTATTTACGCTGCATGGTTCTGGATCGTCCTGGTGTGCTTTCGCAAATTGCGGGTGTGTTGGGCAATCATGGCATCAGCATTATGTCGGTGCTCCAGCAGGGTCGTCATGAAGCTCAAGCTGTTCCCTTAGTCATTATGACGCATCGGGCCTCTGAGCGATCCGTTCAGACTGCGCTAAAGGAGATCAATACGATGTCCTCCGTCGTGTCTCAACCCACCACACTCATTCGCGTTGAAGATGAAGAACGATGAGGTGGTGTGACCATATGAACCGGAGTCGAGTGCTGGTCCTGATGAAGACATTTCAATTCTTTCTCAGTCATGGAGTGTGGCGATGATCCCGTGGCGCGGCGTCATTGAAGAATTTCGTAAATTTCTTCCTGTGTCGGAGCACACGCCTATCATCAGTTTGTGCGAAGGTAATACGCCATTGATTCGAGCGGATCGTTTGGCCAAGAAGGTGTGTCCACAGGTGGAGTTGTATTTGAAGATCGAGGGTGCGAATCCGACCGGATCGTTTAAAGATCGTGGAATGACCCTTGCCGTTTCCAAGGCCATGGAAAAACAGGTGCGGGCGATCATGTGCGCCTCGACAGGGAATACGTCTGCCTCTGCCGCAGCGTACGGAGGCAAAGCCGGGTTGCCGGTTTATGTACTCGTTCCTGCGGGAAAMATTGCTCTCGGGAAGTTAGCCCAGGCCATGGTGCATGGRGCMATYGTGTTTCAAATTGAAGGAAAYTTCGAYCAAGCGYTGACGATTGTTCGTGAACTCTGTGCCGACGATGAGTTCGAACTCGTGAACTCCCTGAATCCGTTTCGATTGGAAGGCCAAAAGACTGCGGCMATGGAAGTGTGCCATCAACTTGGGAGAGCCCCRACGTTTCATTTTCTCCCGGTCGGCAATGCCGGAAATATCTCCGCCTATTGGAAAGGATACCGTGAATACCACAGGGCTGGACAAATTCATCAGCTGCCCAAGATGATGGGTTTTCAGGCTGAAGGCGCCGCCCCTATCGTTCGCGGTCATGTGATTGAAAATCCACAAACGGTGGCCACGGCGATTCGGATAGGAAACCCGGCGAGTTGGAAGCTTGCCCTCCAAGCGGTGGCTGAATCTTCAGGAAAGATTGATATTGTCACCGATGAGGACATTTTGACTGCCTATCGTATTCTGGCAAAGGAAGAAGGGGTGTTTTGTGAACCTGCTTCAGCTGCTTCCGTGGCTGGGGTTACCAAGTATAGCCAAGCCGGGCTGTTGCCCGAAGGCACTACTGTGGTATGTACATTAACCGGACATGGATTAAAGGATCCGGATATTGCCGTCGAAACCTCGCCCCGCCCCCGTACGGTCAAAGCAACACGGGAAGACGTGTTAGCATTGTTACGAGCCTAAAGGATCCAACCTTCGTTAACGATTCCGTTCCCCATAGCCCAACATCTGAGAACCCAACATGAAAACGATCATTCTTCAAGGCGATGGCATCGCCGATCTTCCCACCTCCGAGCTTGGTGATCGAACTCCATTGCAAGTTGCGTCCACCCCCTCACTTGATTTCTTGGCTTCACACGGTGAATTTGGGTCGCTGACGTTGCCGGGCACAGCACGGCCGCTCACCGGAGATGTGACGCACTTGGCCCTGTTGGGCTATGATCCGAAAAAGTATTATTCCGGTCCCGGTCCCTTGGCCGGTGCTGGTCTCGAAGTCGTGTTGGGCCAACAGGATGTTGCGTTTATCTGTAATATTGTCACCCTGGGAACGGCCCCTGGCCATGTGGAGGGGAATAAACTAGATGCCCACGTTGTGTTGGAAGATGACACAGCGGAAGACATTAGTACGGAGGATGCGCGTGAACTGATTGATATGGCCAATGAGCAACTTGGCTCGGAATCCATCCAGTTTTATGCGGGCACCGGGTGTCGGCATTTGATGGTGTGGGTGGGGGGAGTCTCGCGGATGACCTGTCATGATCCTCATTTTGCCGTGGGGCAAAGTGTCAGCACGTTCCTCCCTCAAGGGGAGCAGGCTAATGTGCTCAAGGAATTAATGGAAGCGTCGCGGGTCATTCTGCGGAACCACCCCGTGAATCAGGAACGGGTTAAATTGGGTCTCAAACCAGGAAATGGTTTGTGGTTGTGGGGGCCGGGTAAGCCCATTGAATTGCCCTCATTCAAAGATCGATTTGGGATCTTAGGCGTGACGCTGTCGAATTCCGATTTACATCTTGGCATCAGCCGTTGTGCGGGAATGAAAGGCCTCAATGTGGATACGGAAGGCGATTCCTCCCGCAGTGTCTTTGAAGCGTATGCTGACGTCGCGGTGAAGCTGATCGATCAAGTTCCATTGGTCTACATTCATGTTCAAGAACAACCGGATATTAGGGAAGGATATCCTAGGGAAAAGGTCACTCGGTTGGAGCAGTTCGATCAGGAATTAGTGGGACCACTGATGAAGCATGCGCAGCAAGCTGGAGATTGTCGAGTCTTGGTGGTCTGTAATCGGTGGGGAGGCGGTCGTGACGAACAGGCTGGAACGCCCTCGACCCCCTTTGTGTTGTATGAGAGTGGTACATCTCAAGAGAAAAATACCCAGAGGCAATTCAATGAAGTGGAGGCTCAGAAATCGCCTGTTGGGACGAAAGATGCCACACGATTCATGAATGGGTTCTTTGCAAAGCCTCCACGATAATGGCGCTATTTGTCCAAAAATTTGGTGGGACCTCAGTTGGTGATCTCGAACGTATTCATCGGGTCGCCGAACGGATTGAAGAAACCATACGAGCCGGTCATCAAGTCGTGGTTGTGCTTTCCGCGATGAGTGGAGAAACCGACCGATTGATGCGACTGGCTCACGAAGTCACCTCGCATCCAGATGATCGTGAACTGGACGTCTTGCTCTCTTCTGGAGAGAGGGTCACGATTGCCCTCTTGGCCATGGCGCTTTGTGGTCGAGGGATCAATGCGCGTTCTTTTACCGGGCGTCAGGTGGGGATCGTCACGAACAGTTCTCATACCCGTGCCCGCATCGCGAAAATCATGGCGTCTCCGGTTCGCCAAGCTCTAGCGGAAGGCGTGGTCCCAGTCGTCGCAGGGTTTCAGGGAGTGAATGAGCGTTCCGAGGTGACCACCTTAGGTCGCGGAGGATCTGACCTTACAGCGGTTGCCCTGGCGGCCTCGTTGAAAGCCGATCGATGTATGATTTTTACGGATGTGGATGGTGTGTATACGGCTGACCCTAAGGTTGTGCCGTCAGCCAGAAAAATTCACAAGTTATCGTATGAAGAGATGCTGGAGTTAGCCAGTCTGGGGGCCAATGTTCTTCAATCCCGATCAGTTGAATTTGCGGCGAAATACGGTGTTCCGGTAGAAGTAAAATCAAGCTTCCAGGAGGGGGAAGGTACACTCGTGACACATGAAGATGCAGATATGGAACGGGCCGTTGTTTCAGGCGTGGCCGGTGATCGTAACCAAGCCAAAATCACGGTTGTTGGAGTGCCTGACCGGCCTGGGATTGCCGCGGATCTCTTTAGCGCCGTGGCAGGTGCATCAATTTCCGTGGATATGATTATTCAGAACGTGAGTCAGGGGTCCCTAGCCAATATTTCGTTTACCGTGCCTCGTACGGATTTGCCTCGGGCGTTGCCGATGATGGAGAAGGCCAAAATCGAACTTGGTGCGCAGACCATTGAAGTCAAGGATGAAATTGCCAAAGTGTCGATTGTCGGTGTGGGGATGCGATCGCATTCGGGCGTGGCCTCTCGTATGTTTCAGGCCCTCTCTAGAGAAGGGATCAATATCCTGATGATTAGCACCTCCGAAATAAAAATTTCCTGTGTGCTGGATGAACGAGATCTTGATTCTGCAATTAATGCCTTGCATCAAGAATTTGCTCTTGATGTTGACGAATCACCTGAAACTTCGAAACAATAGAGGGCTGGACAGAGTGCATTCGTCCAAAGAGGGATACCATCGTGAGTAACGAATCGGTTCAATTAGAAATCTACGATACGACGCTTCGGGACGGCGCACAGGCAGAGGATGTGAGCTTTTCCGTGGATGATAAAATTCGCATCGCGCAAAAATTGGATGAATTGGGGATTCATTTCATCGAAGGGGGTTGGCCTGGTGCCAATCCGCGGGATATTGAATTTTTCCAGAAGATCAAGGCCATTCCGCTGCAGCATGCCAAGATTGTGGCCTTTGGGTCCACACGAAAGGCGGGAAATGCGGTGGATGACGACCCAACCCTCAAGGCTCTCCTCGATGCCGACACGCGGCTTATTACCATTTTTGGCAAGAGTTGGACGTTGCATGTGACGGATGCCTTGGGTACCACGCTGGAGAGTAATTTAGAATTAATCCAAGACTCCGTTGCCTATCTTTGTTCACATGGAAAATCGGTGTTCTACGATGCCGAGCATTTTTTCGATGGGTTTAAAGCGGATCAGGAGTATGCGCTGGAGACCGTGCGGCGTGCTGTCGAGGGAGGAGCCGAACGCATAATATTATGCGATACCAATGGTGGGACCATGCCGTGGGAAATTGAAGACATCTGGCCGAAAGTCCAAGACATCTGCCAAGTCCCACTGGGTATCCATGCCCATAACGATGCGGACATGGCCGTGGCGAATACCCTTGTCGCCGTCCAAATGGGCGCGCGGCAAGTCCAAGGTACGATGAATGGCATTGGGGAGCGGTGCGGGAATGTTAATTTGTGCTCGGTTGTGGCCAATCTTGAATTGAAGATGAATAAGCCGGTCTTGGGTGAAGGCCGATTACAGCATCTTCGCAATGTCTCTCTCTATGTGTCGGAGATTGCGAATTTGTTGCCGAATAAGCGTCAGGCGTATATTGGGGATGCGGCCTTTGCTCATAAGGGCGGGGTCCATATCCACGCGGTTCAAAAAAACCCGCTGACGTATGAGCATGTTCGACCAGAATTGGTCGGAAATCGGCAACGCATATTGATATCCGAAAGCACGGGACGGAGTGGCGTGGCCCATAAGCTTGAGGAATATGGGGTGACCCTGTCGAGGGATCATCCCCAGGTGCAACAATTGTTGGCCCAACTCAAGGATCGTGAACGGGAGGGGTACCAATTCGAGGGCGCAGAGGGTTCCTTTGAACTCATGGTACGGGAAGCGTTGGGCACGCATCGGCCCGCCTTTGAATTACTCGGGCTGCGAGTCATTGTCGAAAAACGTGATGCCAATGAAGACCCGACCACGGAAGCCACCATTAAGGTGAAAGTGGGTCATGTCGTTGAGCATACGGCTGCCGTGGGGGATGGTCCGGTTAATGCCATTGACAACGCCCTCCGTAAGGCCTTGGAGAAGTTTTACCCAGAATTGCGAGAAGTTAAATTGCTTGATTATAAGGTCCGTGTCTTAGCCGGGAATCACGGGACAGAATCGAAAGTTCGAGTGCTCATTGAATCGGGCGATCATAAGTCGAAATGGGGAACCGTCGGAGTCTCGGAAAATATCATTGAAGCTAGTTGGCAGGCGTTGGCTGACAGCATTGAGTACAAGTTGCTCAATCGGGATCAGAAGCCCGAGGATTCCCATGGTGCTTGATTTTACACGTATTTTCCTTGACAATCCGGCTCTCTCTCGATACCGTGCTGGGAAAATTCTGGCGTTTTACGCCGGAAGTGTCATCCCTAAGGATACGAACCCTTCGTGAGGAGCCCCGATGCGAAAAGCCGATATTGCCAACGAGATTTGCGAAAAGGTTGGGGTGTCGAAAGCCGAAGCCATGGAACTTGTTGAATATGTCCTGGATGCGATTAAGTCCGTGCTCAAGAATGGTGAACCTGTCAAGATCGCTGGATTTGGGAACTTCATGGTTCGAAGCAAGGGCGAGCGCAAGGGACGAAATCCTCGGACCGGTGAGGAAATTGCCATTAGTCCCAGGCGAGTGGTGACGTTTCGGGCTAGCCAAATTTTTAAAAAATACGTGAATTCCTAGTCACTCCTTAGGTTTGCTTC
>LXTH01000214.1 GCA_001643555.1 Nitrospirae bacterium SPGG5
GGGAAGGTGGCCGCACGGTGGGCGCCGGTGTGGTCACGGAAATCTTAGGGTAATCGCGTTACTACTCAGGTTGCTTCAATTTTGACCCAGGACAAGGCGTGAGGAGCGCAGAACCGGGTCCTTCTTGAGCCTGTGTCCTGAGGGCTTCTCGAAGGATGAGGATTCGAGCACCACAGCAACGCCGTCATGGGTCAAAATTGAAGCAACCTGAGTTGTTTGATATTTCTCGAAAGGTGGGGGACCATGCGGGTCATTATTACTTTAGCCTGTGGTGATTGTAAGCGGCGAAATTATTCGACGATGAAAAATAAAAAAAATGATCCGGATCGTCTGGAGATGAAAAAGTATTGTCGATTCTGCAGGAAGCATGTCCCTCATAAAGAGGTGAAATAAGGGTCAAGAGTAAAAGGTGAAGCGAGAATCGATAGATTTTTATTCACCTTCCGTTTTACCCCTTACGGCTCATGGGTCTTGAGAAGGGGCATGGTGTCAATGGCTAGCATGTCGGTCTCCAAAACCGATGGTCCGGGTTCGAGTCCTGGTGCCCCTGCCAAACTGTAGTTTGAGTTTCCAGTACATGTCCAAGAATTGGAAAGATTTGAAGTTTTGGGGCATGGACAAAAGAGAAGGAATGCATCGTGGGTAAATTGTGGGGCAGAATTACTGAATTTTTATCAGAAGTGAAGTCTGAATTGAAAAAGGTGTCCTTCCCAACCCGTGAAGAAACCATTGGGTCGACCTCGGTTGTGGTGGTCTTTTGTGTCATCATGTCCTTATACCTTTCCATGATCGATTCATTTTTAGTGTGGCTTGTGAGCCGCATACTTTAAAAAAAAGAATTTGAGGTATTTTGATGGCCAAAAATTGGTACGTCATACATACTTATGCGGGTTATGAAGGGCGGGTCAGGGCATCCCTTGGGGAGCGTGCGACTCAAATGGGCCTTCAGGAAGAGCTGGGTCAGGTATTAGTTCCGACTGAAGACGTGATAGAAATCAAGGATGGAAAGCGGAGGGCATCCAAGCGAAAGTTTTTCCCGGGGTATGTCTTGATCGAATTGGAAGCTCCCGTCACAGATGAAACCATGATGATGATCAAGGACACTCCGAAGGTCACGGGATTTGTGGGGGGAGGGACTCGACCGATTCCCTTAACTGAGGAAGAGGCTGAATCTCTTCTCAAGCAAATCGAAACCGGGGCGACAGCTCCTCGTGAACAGATCATCTTTTCTAAGGGCGATAACGTACGAATTATTGATGGACCGTTTATGGGGTTCAATGGGTTGGTAGATGAAGTAGATTCGGATCATAGCCGAGTGAAGGCTTTGGTCAGTATCTTTGGTCGGTCGACCCCTGTGGAATTGGCCTTTTCCCAAATTGAGTGTGGATGATCCGTCGGTAAATTTCACATTGGTGTAGCGGAATTCATGAAAGCCATTTCTGAGGATGTGAAGCATTGTTAACCTTCTGGTAGGAGAGAGAACACGCTATGGCGAAGGAGGTCATCACTCAAATTAAATTGCAAATTCCCGCGGGGAAGGCAAACCCTGCGCCCCCTGTCGGTCCGTCATTGGGGCAACATGGTCTCAATATTATGGAGTTTTGCAAGCAATTTAATGCGAAGACCCAGAAACAAGAAGGCAGTATCATTCCTGTTGTGATTTCGGTCTATAAAGATCGGAGTTTCACCTTTATCACCAAGACTCCTCCGGCCACGGATTTGTTAAAGAAAGCCGCAGGGATCATCAAAGGGTCTGGCGTGCCGCAGAAAGATAAGGTCGGGAACATATCTCGGGTCCAATTGACGGAAATTTCAAAACAAAAAATGACAGATTTGAATGCAATTAATATTGAGGGTGCCATGAAAATTATTGAAGGCACCGCTCGGAGCATGGGGATAACGGTCACGGACTAATTTTAGAGATTGTAGAGGAGTGAAGGCAGTGGGAAAGAAATTACAACATGCTGCGGCCAAGGTTGAATCGAAGTTGTATAATTTGGAGGAGGCTAGTGAGCTGGTCAAGCAAATTGCCACGGCGAAATTTGATGAAACGGTTGAGTTGGTGGTTCGGTTAGGTGTCGATCCTAAACGAGCCGATCAAATGGTCCGTGGAACAACCCTCCTTCCTCACGGGACAGGGAAGAAGGTGAGGATTGTGGTCTTTGCCAAAGGTGAAAAAGAGCAGGAGGCTCGCCAGGCTGGAGCAGATTATGTTGGCTCTGATGATCTGTTGGAAAAAATAAAAGGAGGTTGGCTGGATTTTGATAAAGCCATTGCCACTCCTGATCTTATGGCTTCCGTGGGTAAATTGGGAAAAGTGCTTGGTCCAAGAGGGTTGATGCCCAACCCCAAGACAGGCACCGTGACTTTCGAGGTGGCCAAGGCGATTGATGAAATTCGCAAAGGGCGCGTGGAATACAAGGTGGATAAGGCCGGGATCGTGCATGTGCCAATCGGAAAGGCGTCTTTCTCAGGCACCAAAATCTCGGAAAATGCACAGACGGTTTTTGGTTCTCTTATGAAGGCCAAACCTTCTTCCAGTAAAGGGAAGTATGTGAAGGGCGCGACCATGTGTAGCACCATGGGGCCTGGTATCCCACTTGAATGTTCAACGATTACCCGGAATGTCGAGTGATGGAGTCGAGAAGGAGTGCTGAATGAACAAGGAACATAAAGTGACGGCCATCGCTGATCTGCACGAAAAATTCTCTAAAGCCACATTGGCTGTCGTGACGGAATGTGGCGGAATGCCGGTGAATCAATTGACGCAGTTGCGACACCAACTTCGTGGGGTCAACGCTGAACTCAAAGTGGTGAAAAATTCGCTCGCGATGCGCGCGGTTGAAGGGACATCACTGTTGTCGGTGAAGACGTTGTTCAAGGGGCAGGTTGCCGTCGTGATTGGCTATGATGATCCCGTTCTGCCAACAAAAATTTTACGTGACTTCATTAAGGCAGAAAAGTGTGGTGAGAAAATTGTATGGCGAGGCGGCGTATTAGAAGGAAACACTCTCGATCCGGCACAGCTCATTGCCGCAGCGGATTTACCGTCCAAGGAGGTCTTGCTGTCCATGTTGCTTTCCGCCCTCCAAGGCCCTCTGCGAGGGATGGTTGGCGTGATGCAAGGCATTCTTCGTGGGTTCGTGGCTGTGCTGGCGGCAATACAGGAAAAAAAGAAAGGAGACGGTTCAATGGCAGCGACAGAAACAAAATTTTCAAAAGAGGACATTCTCAGTGCCGTGGCAGGTATGACGGTATTGGAGCTTTCAGAATTGGTCAAAGGATTCGAGGATAAGTTTGGGGTGACTGCAGCAGCACCGGTGGCGGTAGCAGCAGCGCCAGGGGCCGCTGCGCCAGTCGTTGAAGAGCAGGATTCTTTCGACGTGATTTTGACTGGTTTTGCAGCCGACAAGAAAATCCAAGCGATTAAAGTGGTGCGAGAGATTACGGGGTTGGGCTTGAAGGAAGCCAAAGATTTAGTGGAGGGTGTGCCCAAGGCTGTGAAAGAGGGTGCGGACAAGGATGAGTCCGAAGCCATCAAGAAGAAACTGACTGATGTGGGTGCGACGGTAGAAGTCAAATAAATAAGGAAGATGAGGGACGAGGATTTTTCCTCATTGCTCAGGACGAGCTGTCTAACCTGTATTGATGATACCGAAGGAGCCAACTATGCCGCAGCCAACATTGCCGGGACTTATCAAGCGAATGGATTTTTCAAAAATTCCTTCGACTATTGAAATCCCGGATCTGGTCGAAGTRCAAAAACGATCATACGAAGCTTTTTTGCAAAAAGATGCTGACKCTGAACRSCGAGCTGAAAAGGGYTTGCAAGCGGCATTAATGAGCGTGTTTCCCATTTCTGATTATAACAATACGGCTATTCTTGAGTTTACCAATTATTCGTTGGGGACACCCAAGTATGATGTGCGCGAATGTTTGGAGCAGGGCATGACCTTTGCCGCACCTTTAAAACTTCGTATTCGTTTGGTCGTGTTTGATAGCCAGGATAAAAGCGTCAAAGGCAAAGTTCTCGATGTTCGTGAGCAGGAGGTGTACGTCGGGGAGCTCCCGCTGATGACGGATCGCGGGACTTTTATCATCAATGGGACGGAGCGAGTGGTAGTGAGCCAATTGCATCGCTCACCTGGTGCGTCCTTTAGCCATGATAAAGGTCGGACGCATTCGAGTGGGAAAATTCTGTTTTCTGCTCGAATTATTCCTTATCGCGGCTCGTGGTTGGATTTTGAATTCGATGCTCGTGATATTTTGTATGTCAGAATTGATCGGCGGCGAAAGATGCCGGCGACGATCTTGTTGAAGGCTTTCGGCCTTTCCACGGATGAATTGCTGAAAATGTATTATCCGGTTGAAGAAATTCGCATCGTCAATGGGCAGTTCATGCGTAAACTTGATCTTGAGTTGCATACGGGACACCGAACCACTCTCGACGTGTTCGAAAAAGGTTCGAAGGAACCGTTGGTTCGGGAAGGCAACCGCTTAACCAAAGGGGTCATGTCCAAACTTCGTGCCGCGGGAATAAAGGAAATCCCCGTCAAGCCGGATGAATTTGTGGGCCGTGCGGTGTTAACGGAGTTGGTTGCTCCCAAAAGTGGTGAGGTGATCCTGGAAAAGAATCAACGGTTTGCACTGACGACTGTCGAAAAAATTTTAGAGAGTGGGGTTGAGAGCTTCAAAATCATCTACCTGGATAGTACGTTCACCACCCCCGTGATCCTCGATACTCTTGAGGCCGAGCGGACCACGTCAAAAGAAGAGGCTTGGGTTGAAATTTACAAGCGCCTTCGGCCAGGGGAAATGCCGTCCATCGATTCGGCGAAGCTCCTCTTTGAAAACCTGTTTTTGAATCCTAAGCGATACGACCTCTCTCCGGTGGGACGTCTGAAAATGAATAGTCGGTTTTCCTTGGACCATTCGCTTGAACTGCGTGTCCTGACGGCTCAGGATGTTATTGAAGTGGTGCGCGGCTTAGTCGAATTGAAAATGGGCAAAGGCGATGTGGATGACATCGATCATTTGGGAAATCGACGTGTTCGATCCGTGGGTGAGTTGTTGGAAAATCAGATTCGCTTGGGGTTGGCTCGGATGGAGCGGAGCATCAAGGAGCGGATGAATCTGTTAGACATGGAAACCGTGTTACCCCATGATTTGATTAATGCCAAGCCGATTGTGGCAGCCATCAAGGAGTTTTTTGCCGGGAGCCAATTATCTCAGTTTATGGATCAAACCAATCCCTTAGCTGAAATCACACACAAGCGTCGGTTGTCGGCGTTGGGTCCGGGCGGTCTGACTCGAGAGCGTGCGGGGTTTGAGGTTCGTGACGTCCATCCTTCCCATTATAGTCGGATTTGTCCGATTGAAACGCCGGAAGGTCCGAACATCGGTTTGATCACCTCATTGGCGACGTATGCCCGAATCAATGAATTYGGATTTATTGAGGCGCCGTTTCGCAAAGTACGAAAAGGCCGAGTTSTCAATGAAGTGGAATTTCTTTCCCCTCTCGAGGGRGAACGGTTTRYTATCGCACAGGCCAACTCGAAAATGGATGCGAGTGGAAAAYTGGTGGGGGAATCGGTGACGGCACGGTCGGSAGGCGAKTTTGTGACGGMGRMTCCTGATAARRTCGATTACRTCGACGTGTCGCCCAAGCAAGTGGTCAGTGTGGCCACGGCGTTGATTCCCTTTCTCGAACATGATGACGCGAACCGCGCCTTGATGGGCTCAAATATGCAGCGACAAGCCGTTCCGTTGCTTCAAAGTGAAGCCCCGCTCGTTGGGACAGGGATGGAGGTTGTGGTCGCGAGAGACTCCGGATATGTTGAGCAAGCGCGCCGTGACGGAATTGTCGAAAGCGTCGATGCTCGTCGAATCGTGGTGAGAACGGAACTGGGTAAAAAAGATAATGATAAGGGGAAGAGTAGACGATTTTTGGATACCTATGACCTGGTCAAGTTTCAACGTACGAATCAAAACACTTGTGTGACCCAAACGCCGGTGGTCCAGGTTGGTCAGCCGGTCAAAAAAGGGCAAGTGTTGGCAGATGGCCCCTCCATTGATCGAGGAGAATTGGCTCTTGGTAAAAATATCCTTGTCGGATTTATGCCGTGGGGTGGGTACAATTTTGAGGACGCGATTCTGCTCAGCGAGAAACTGGTGCGAGACGATATCTTCACGTCGATTCATATTGAAGAGTTTGAAGTTGAGGCGCGCGATACCAAGCTAGGGAAAGAAGAGATCACCCGAGATATTCCTAATCTGGGTGAAGAGGCTCTGCGGAATCTTGATGAAAGTGGCATCGTGCGTATTGGGGCTGAGGTGAAGCCTGGAGATATCCTGGTTGGCAAGGTGACGCCGAAAGGCGAGACGCAGCTGACTCCGGAAGAGAAATTGTTGCGAGCGATTTTTGGCGAGAAAGCCGGGGATGTAAAAGATACCTCGCTTCAAGTTCCTCCTGGAATCGAGGGAATCGTAGTCGATGTCAAAATCTTTTCTCGGAAAGGCCTTGATAAGGATGAGCGGTCCAAAGACATTGAATCGCAAGATCGAGTCAAGATTGAACGCAACTATCAAGAGGAGCTTCGTATTATTGAGGAAGAGCGGACCAAGCGACTGCGTAAGCTTCTGCTCGGCCAAGTCGTGGGCCGTGATCTTATGGACCATGACAGTGGCGAGGTCATTTTAAAAAGGAAGGGGAAGATCACAGCAGAGGTCTTGCGGAAATTATCCAACGATGATGTTCGGCGAGTCCTTCTTAGTGATTCCGAGGAACAGAAAAAACTCGAGGATATTGAGCATGCCGCCAAAGATCAAATCGAAATCCTCCAAACCTATTATGATGAAAAGGTTGGGCGACTTCGGCGTGGCGATGAATTGCCGCCAGGCGTCATCAAGTTGGTCAAGGTGTATTTGGCGATTAAGCGCAAGATTTCCGTCGGAGATAAAATGGCCGGTCGGCATGGCAATAAAGGGGTGGTCTCGCGCATTCTTCCTGAAGAAGACATGCCCTATTTGCCGGACGGTACGCCATTGGAAATTGTCTTGAATCCGCTTGGGGTACCTTCGCGGATGAATGTGGGACAAATTTTGGAAACCCATCTGGGGTGGGCGGCCAAAGCCTTGGGCATTCATGTGGCTAGCCCGGTCTTTGAAGGAGCTACTGAGCTGGAAGTCAAGGACCTCTTGAAACAAGCCGGCTTATCTCAATCTGGGCAATCCGTCGTGCTTGATGGTCGTACGGGTGAATCGTTCAAAAGTCCTGTGACAGTTGGATATGTGTACATGATGAAGTTGCATCACTTGGTTGATGATAAAATTCATGCTCGGTCCATTGGTCCGTACTCTCTTGTGACGCAGCAACCGTTGGGTGGGAAAGCCCAGTTTGGTGGACAGCGCTTAGGGGAAATGGAAGTGTGGGCCTTGCAAGCCTATGGAGCCGCTTCGACGTTGCAGGAATTTCTCACCGTCAAGTCCGATGACGTGCCTGGACGGTCGCGCATGTATGAAGCGATTGTCAAAGGGGAAAATTTCTTGGAACCTGGATTGCCGGAGTCTTTCAATGTGTTGGTGAAAGAGCTCCAGAGTTTAGGTCTCGATGTCGAATTGATGAAGTCCACGGAATAGATTCATGGCTAGAGTGTTTATCACGAGTGTTTTAATGAGGAGGGTCAAACCTTGAAAAGCATTTATGCGCTGTTTGAAAAGCCACGCGATGCCGTGTCCTTTGATGCAATGCGTATTCGAATTGCTTCACCAGAGAAAATTCGCTCGTGGTCCTACGGGGAAGTGAAGAAGCCCGAGACGATTAAC
>LXTH01000205.1 GCA_001643555.1 Nitrospirae bacterium SPGG5
ATACCGCGGCGAATGCGCTTGCCCTCGCGCGCTCGTAAAATTGCCGCGGCCTCGATCGTTGGTCGTTCGGCAAGCATTCGGCAACGTACAACGCCCAGGGAATTACACCATGGGCATGGCCGTATCCATCGGCCTCGGCGTAATGGTCATTGTGACCGTGGCATTGGTCAAAGCGTCCTTGCTGGCCGCGATCAGTGAACGCATTCCCGAAGAGGCGCCGACGTTCTTCTTTATTGATATCCAGCCCGATCAAAAGGGCCAGTTTGAGCAGATCATTTACACGCACACGCCAACCGCGACCTATACACTCACTCCTGTGGTTCGTTCACGAATTGGAGCGATTGATGGAAAGGCCATCAATCCTGAGGAGCACAAGGGCAAGCGCAATGGGTGGTATTTCACGCGYGAATATGTACTGACTGAGTTAACAGATCTTCCCAGGGATAACACCGTGGTGAAAGGGCAGTGGTGGCCAACCAACCAACAACCCRACGTTCRRGCCAACTCAGACCGTGCGGCCATTCGCCTGTCCGTTGAAGAGGAGGCGGCCAAAGGACTTGGYCTAGGTTTGGGCRCRACRRTAGAATTTGAYATTCAAGGAGCTCCCCTGYCCGCTGTGGTGGAAAGTACACGGAAGGTGGATTGGGGCAGTTTTTCCACGAACTTTTTTATGATTCTCTCGCCCGGCTCGTTGGAAGGCGCGCCGCTGACGTATATCTCTACGGCCAAGGTTAACCCTGATGAGGAAATACCTCTTCAACAAGCCCTGGTTAGGGCGCTGCCCAATGTGACGGCCATAAAGATTGGAGATGTGCTAGCCAACGTAGCACGCTTGCTGGAGCAATTGGCCTGGGCCATCCAAGGCATGGCCTTCTTTAGCCTCATCAGCGGGGCAGTCGTGATGGTCGCCGCCTTATCGTCGACACGGTACCGCCGGTTGTATGAATCCGCCATTCTCAAAGCTATTGGCGGCACACGGCAACTGATTGTGCAATCGTTCGCCATCGAGTTTGCGATCATTGGTGGCCTAGCCGGCCTGATCGGAGTGGGCCTTGCCAGTGTACTGTCCTGGGCCATCCTGCATTTTTTCATGGATTTGACTTGGGCCTTTCAACCAACGGTTCTCGGCTGGAGCCTCTTGGCCACAATTACTTTAGCCGTGATCGTCGGTTTTCTCAGCACCTTCAGGGTTTTGGGTGAGCCGCCGTTAGCCGTGTTGAGACAGGAATAACTACCCACCGCCTCACGTCTCGCAACCCCGGTTACAAGCCTCCGGTTGGATCGTCCGAGTTTTCAGGTCCGTTTTTTGACTTATGGGCACCTCTAAAAACCGTCCTTTTCCGTGATGGCGGCGTCAGCCGCGTGCTCAAATCCTCATGTATTCGCCCATACACTCCGGTTTTCCGCGCGCGGCTTCCTTGCCCTCACAAAAAATGCCTGGTTTTTAGAGGTGCCCTTAAATTGGAGTACTCGCAATTTGTCCGGGTTTGAGTTTTTGGGATTTGCCTTTGATGGACACCTGAATTGGGGCGGCTCGGCCTGGGCGTGACCCAATTTGAAACGTGTCTTGGGTAACGGACACATCCAAGGAATGACCCCGGTAAAACAGTCGGAGATTGAGGGCCTTTAATCCTTTGGGGAGGCAGGGGTTAAAATAAAGCGTTCCTCCTCGTGTTTCCAAACCCGTATACCCGCGTTGAATGAGATCTACTGTCCCCGCCATGGCACCCAGATGAATGCCCTCCGCAGTGGTTCCTGATTGAATATCCGAGACATCCACTCTTAAAGCATCTTTCCATAAACCCCCGGCCTGCTCGCGATCGGAGCGTGCCATCACCCATGAGTGCACCATACGGCTGAGGGATGATCCGTGGACCGTGCGACTCAAGTAATACGCAATGTTCTGAGGGATGGTTGAATATGTAAATGGATAGCCCAGCCGTGTAAACAAGAGTCCCAATTCGTCTGACGAGAACAAGTAAAAGAGCATCAACACATCGGCCTGTTTAGATAGCTTGTAGCGATTCGTGGAATCTCCTTCGGCTTCCAGAATGCGGTCCAGGCGATGAATATCGCCATACTGTTGGCGATACCGGTCCCAATCAAATTCCTCTAAATCCTCATAACCTTCGAATTGACTGATGATCCCATGGTCATGAAAGGGAATAAACATCTTCCGGCTGATGTCATCCCACAACTCAACCTCAGTGGGGCTAATGTGCATAATTTCCCGCAGCTCGGTTCGGCTATCACTAGATAGCATGTCAAGGAGTTCTAAGGCCCGACAAAAGATCCACACCACCATAAGATTGGTGTAAGCATTGTTGTTCAGACCGGGTTCTGTTGAATGAGGATACTGATCGTGGTATTCATCGGGACCCATGACATTCAAAATTTCGTAGCGGTCTTTGTCTGGATTGTAGGAAGCGGCGCTGGCCCAAAACCTGGCAATTTCCAAAATCATTTCCGTACCATAAAAAGACAGAAACTCCCAATCGTCTGTCACTTGAAAGTACTGCCATACGTTGTAAGCAATGGCCGCATTCACATGCCGTTGAAGCGCACTATTGTCAGGAGTCCATCGACCGGATTGGGGGTTCAGGTGCAATGTTTGACTTTCCTCTCGGCCATTGCTTCCACTTTGCCAAGGAAAGAGGACGCCACTAAAGCCAGCTTGTTGTGCATTACAGCGCGCCTGTTCCAGTCGCCGATGACGATACAACAAGAGCGATTTGGTGATATCAGGAATTCGAAAGTTAAGAAACGGGAAAATAAATAGTTCATCCCAGAAGATATGGCCTCGGTAGGCTTCACCATGCAGACCGCGCGCCGGGACTCCAACATCCAAGTCCATCGTATTGGGCGAAACCGTTTGAAGGAGATGAAAAATGTGCAACCGAAGACTGAGCTGCGAATCTTCACCATCTTGAATGCCGATATCGCAACGCTGCCACAACCGATCCCAATGCTGAGTATGCGAACGAAGCAAGTCCTCAAACCCACCGGTGTTGTTGAGGGCATGTCGGGCATCCAATCCACATTCTGAAACGCCACGGTCTCGTGACGTATACAGCGTCAGGATTTTTTCAATGGTCAGGGGATGACCTTGCTTCATCTCAATCGTACATTCGTGGCCGATGTAATCAGATTCTTGGACCAGGCACCGGGTTGGTTTCAACAAAGAATCGTCAAGAGTGAAGTGAGTTCTGGCAGCTTCTGCGATGCGGAGTTTCGATTGACTCATTTCCATACACAGATAGAGCCCATCCTCTCCAACAGCGGAAGACTCTAGAACTGTCAGATGTTTATTATTCAAAGCTTGATAACGAGCCACGCCCGCGTTCAGCACTCGACCGTCAAGGGCTGTCCGAATCTCCAAAGGCCCGGACCAATTTTCGGGGGTAATCACGGTTTCTAATCCTGCGAGGTGTTGAAACCCAAGATGCACAAACCGCCGGCTTGTCACGGTTGTCTTTCGGCCCTGGCTATCTTGGAATTGGTAGGATCGGTGAAGGACCCCGGCCTTTAGATCAAGTTCCTGCCGATAGGACAGAATATCCACGGCTTGAAGGTTGAACCAATTGCCTCCAGGGTCGCGAAAGGTGAGGACCAACCAATTCGGCACGTTGACGAGATCTTCGTGTTCAATCGTTTGTCCGCCAATCTCGGTGTGCAAACGGTTATACCCGCCAGCGAGATAGGTACCGGGGTAATGCGTGGCATCGGCTCCCGCCTCGTGGGCCGTCCCTCGTGTGGCAAAATACCCATTGCCCAATGTACACAAAGTTTCCCGCAACCCCTCTTGCTCAGGATCAAACCCTTCGTAAATCAATGACCAGCCATTCATAATTTGGTGCTTTCTAGAAGGTCGCTCAATTACAGAATCATTATCGAAACAGATTGTTCATGATGAAGGTGGAGATCTTCCGAAATGGCAAAGTCCAACCCAGGCCATTGCCATAGATCAATGAGTCCAGATGATGAAACCTTGAAAACTTCAGAAATTGAAGGAGAATTTCTCAACCGCGATTCTCTTCAATCCTCCATGGGTGGTCACTCCACTTATAAAGGCTTTACGAATTTCGGTTTTCCCCTTCGAATGAGGTACGAAATTGTTTAGTAAAATCTTCCGGCGACATCTTTAAAAGCTGTGCGTACTTTGCCACTGTCTCCGTTGACTCAAGTTCCTCACGTTCCAACCGTACCATGTATTGCCTGGCAATTTTATAGTGTTCGGACTCAATATCTACAAGACGGATTTTCGCCTTTCCGGTTTTTGGGTCTAACATATTCTTGAAGGGAAGAGGCATAAACTTTCCGGTATCGATGGCGACCATCGCGGCATTCCCACCATCGATGAGAAATTGTGCGGCGCAGTAGCCTAAATCGCGAGTGTACTCTATGTCGAAAGGAATGGGGTCCGCGCATCGTAATTCATAACCGATGTTTTTAGTGACAATGGTGAGTGAGATTCCATATTGTTTGAGTTTTTGTTGAACGGTGTCTTTCAAGACTTGTCCGATATCCAGTTCGGCAAACCGAATATTTCCATGTTCATCACGCTCCACGTTTCCCATTTCTGCTAAATCTTCAGGATTTAACAGTTCTGGAAGGCCTTCTGCCAAAACGGCCACTCCATCTGATCGTCCTTCACTGAAGCGTTTAATAATAGAGCCAAGAAGAATATTGGAGAGGTCTTTCAACTTGATCGTGCGATGGTGAAACTCTTCGGGAATGATCGTGATGGCATTCCCTGCGGCTTTTCCAATTCCCAAGGCAAGGTGGCCGGCCTTACGCCCCATGGCTACAGCGAAGTACCAGCGGGAAGTGGTTTGTGCGTCGACCATGAGGTTCTTCACGATTCCCACCCCCAGGTGCCGTGCGGTCTGAAACCCAAAGGTCGAAATGCCATGCGGGAGACACAAATCGTTGTCGATCGTTTTGGGTACATGGACAACTTGAAGGGAATTTTCAGCTAGGCGTTCCAGTTGCATGGCAGATGAGGCGGTATCGTCCCCGCCAATGGTGATCAAACCGGAAACGTTCATTTTTTGTAGGGAGGCCAACGTCGTTTCAAGATGTTTCGAATCCTTTGTTGGATTGGCTCGTGAGGTTCTCAGAATGGATCCACCACGGAAATGAATACGATGGACTGTTTCTGCCGTGAGGGGCATGACGTGATCCGTATCCCCCTGGATGAGCCAGTGAAAGCCATCCACAATTCCGACGACTTCTAGGCCCTCGGAAAGCCCACGAAGCATGGCCGCTTCGATCACGCTATTAATGCCGGGCGCCGGTCCGCCGCCTACTAGGATTCCAATTTTTTTTAAGTTCGTACGCATGAGGTGTCGCTATCGTCTCTGAAGTGGTCGGCAGGCTCTCAATTAGGATGTGGTTCCAGGCACCAAATCCGCCAATTAAAACTTTGATACGGAAAAATCGTGGTAGCAGACTGACCGCGATGGAAGACCGGTATTCACTAGAACCATGCACCACAATATTTTGATCGGTTGGAAATTCCTGAAGCCGTTTGCGTAAGTCATTCAGGGGGAATTGAGACCGTGATCCGCCCATTTCCCCTGGTTCGTACATCTACTATATAGGGGAGGTTTGCTGACAGCAAATGAGCATCAAGCTCTTCTACAGTATGACTAGGCATGGTGCATCCCGCTACAGACCTATCAAAAACTTTGTAGATATTCTCATAATTTTTGAGGATTCAGAACCGAATTATATGACAGTCTCGAGTATTTCCTTCACGTCTTCTCTTTCCTAGGAGTTCAAAATAGGATAACCTTAATGGTGAGTGTTTCCCTTAATGGAGAAAAGGGCTCAATTCAAATTCTTGTAGATACAAACGGCCGGCCAAATGAAAGGAGCCTTCATGTCTTCTCAAAATGAAAATGCCCAATGTATTCAGATCACGGAGACCGTTCTACGATTATACGTCTTGCTGAATCAATACTTGGATCGGTGCCATGATCAAGCTGCCAAGGAGGCCTTTCCGGAAACAGAATTTCAAGAACATTTGTCCAGCACACGAACGAAGGCTGCGGATCTGTTGACCACCAATCGTGTGGTCAAAGACAAAGTGGCAGCTGAAACAGAAAGGATTTTACAATTGGGAGCTGATTGCGTTGAAGGGGCTAGTCATAACGGACTGAACGATCAACTCGCGAAAGATCGAGAAATGTTGCGAATTAAAACGTTGGCAATCAGTGATCTGCTGGCCGTGTTCCGCTCGTTGGAATAAGGGCGTTGGGGGTGGCTATGGCCCGCGCGATCGATTTCGGACCCCCGTTGCGGGGTTGGGTTTATTTTGCAATGGTAATGGGCACCGTAGGTATTTGAGAGATATCGGTCACGGTGAGATGGTACAGTTGGTACAAGATATCGAAGGTTTCGTGGTTCCACCGATCTACTAATTCTCCATCCTGGGATTTTTGTTCAATGTAATACCACAGTCCTCGTTTCTGGACCGATACGATGGCTTCTTCCGGTTGAATATTTGACTCTTGGATAGTCAGCGCCTTTGCCGGATTGACAGAAACGGATTTCGTTCTCGAGTCTAGGGCTACGTGAAATTCTTGATCTTGGGCAATCCCTCGCCAATAAATCCTAATATCGATTTAAAGCTGCGTAATTTGATTTCGCCAAACATGGGGAAATCCCCGCCTGGATGACCTTTCCGAATATCGACCAAAATATTATTGAAAGAAAATCGGTCCGCTTGATTGTTTAAATCAAGTCGTTCCTGATGCGAAAGCCTGTCGGGATCATAGTTCGTGATCACAGTACGTCCGGTCTTCCGCTTCGACCCTTCGGAGAGTTGGAGGGGACCTATGAATAAATTCCGCTCAGACTGCAACCATGACAAATGCATCACCCGCTGCCGGAATTCCCGGTATTCTGCTTTCCGGTGAGGCTGGTTCAACAAGAATCGCCGTTGGCCCTCGTCGTCTTTCAGAAGCATCCCACGCGCCATCAGGCGAAGGAGGATGGCCGGATCGATTCCCTGGTGCCACAAAAATTGGATGGTGTTTTCGGAAATCGGCGTGAGGAGGCGCGTGGCGAATTCTTTGCCTTGAATGGGAATGATGGTGATCGTTGGGTTTTCCGCTACGGAAGCCCCTAAGRTKARKGMGAGAGAATCCAGGCCAGGGCTTTGGGTCAACAYKCCRRTGATRCCGGTATTSAYGCGRAAATCAAACGTRGCGGCAATGCTCGAGACGACCGTGAAATGAATGGGCTCGTGGTACCGCGTTCGGGCAATATTGAGMAGTAAGAGTTCTGTCTCAATCCGATTCACGGTCCAATCATATTCCAACACGGCTCGATGGAGGGCCACCGGCGAGGCGCACCCGCTCAAGAAGGTGAYGCACAGCAAAGAAGTCAAACCGACTGCTCGAAAAATGTCGAGACCTTGTTTCATTTTTGGCAATTCAGACGTCAGAAAGTTTCATGAATGGTGACTTAGGTGGATAGACTGAAGGAGGAAGCCTTTTGGCCGAAATCGAGAAGGTCTTAAATGGCTTGCTCCGAGCGTGACGTGATGAGTGATAGCCTTCAGCCTAAATACCTGAGTTCCCATGAATGTACCAAAGGAATGCACAAGGAACCAACTGTTTAGAAAATCCTGATATGGGAGACGGCAGGGGACCCCTCTTTATCCACTCCTGTTTCCCCCTTCCGTTTCACGAAAGCCATGGGCCATTTTCTTCATGAATAAAGGAGTGGT
>LXTH01000106.1 GCA_001643555.1 Nitrospirae bacterium SPGG5
GAATAACACGTGGTTTCGAACCACCATGTAGACACCCGCCGTCACCATGGTCGCCGCATGAATCAGAGCACTCACCGGCGTGGGACCTTCCATGGCATCAGGCAACCACGTAAATAGAGGCAGTTGCGCCGACTTTCCWATGGCTCCGACTAAYAAGCACAGGGCGATCGCCGTGGCCATTTCTGTAGAGAGTTGGYYCGCATTGGCAAATACTTTKGTGTARTCCAATGTCTTAAAATTCACGAARATTAAGAAGATRGCYAGAAGGAAMCCGGCATCACCAATGCGATTGACCACAAASGCCTTGGTGGCCGCTTTCGMCGCCGACACTTTRKKRAAGTAGTACCCGATCAACAGATAGGARCASAGTCCGACACCCTCCCAYCCGATGAAGAGCACCAARTAGTTGTTSCCCATCACSAGSAGGAGCATCGAGACCATGAACAAATTCATATACACGAAGAARCGGGTAAACCCTTCTTCGCCATGCATATACCCAACCGAGTACACATGAATCAGAAATCCAACTCCTGTCACCACCATCAACATGATAGCGGTTAACGGATCGATCAGGAATCCGAGATTGATGTTGAGGTCACCCCCAAAGATCCAAGAATAGGCAATGACTTCGCGAGGGGTCGGATCGGACATGACACCGACGAACACGTTGAGTGCAAGGAGGAAGGATAAACCCACAGATCCTAAGGCAATACGGCCGGCCAGGTCATGAGAATATCGATGACCGACGAGCCCATTCACCAGGACGGCAATGAGCGGAAAGACTGGGATAAGAATTACGAGAAGATCTGACACGTTACCATTTCAACAAATTGATCTGATCCACATTGGTCGCAATTTTTCCACGGAACACCACGATGATGATGGCCAAACCTATTGCCGCTTCTCCAGCAGCAATGGCAATGACAAATAGAGCTGCTAATTGCCCAGCCATCGAATCCAAGTAATGGGAAAACGCCACGAGATTGATATTGGCGGCATTGAGCATAATCTCCACGGACATCAAGACAATAATGAAGTTCCGACGAATCAGCACTCCAATGAGTCCTGTCATAAACAGAATTGCACTCAACGCCACATATGCAGAAAGAGGAATCATGGTGTAATGGTAAACCCCGCGACGTTAATTAGATCCATCCGCCTTCGGCACCGGCGACGATAGTGTCTTGGCTAACACAATCGCACCAATCACGGCTCCCAAGAGAAACACTCCGACAATCTCGAACAACAGCAAATAATCGCTAAACATGGTCAGACCAATCGCATGACTCGGTCCGGTGGTTAAAATCACCTCCGTTGTGGCCGTCCCCATCTTCCCACCATAGGGGGTTTGGAAAATCAGAATGAGAATTTCTCCGAGAATGGCGATCCCGGCAAACAGGGCGAATGGATATTTTTTATGAAGAAATTGCTCTTCAGTTTTGAGGTTCAATAGCATCAAGACAAACAAATACAGAATCAAAATGGCTCCCGCATAGACAATGATCTGCACGGCAAACAAGAATTCCGCATTGAGCAGGACGAACAACCCCGCGACGTGCAGAAGCAACGTCAACAGACTCATGCCGCAATGAACAGGATTTTTCAACGCGATCGTGAAGACACCGGCCACGATGCTCACCGTCGCGAAGTACCCGAACAATAAATAGATCATCGTGAAGTGTTAAGAGTCAGAAGCTTCAGCTTTTCCTACAGGTTGCGGGAATTGATAGCGGTAGGCGCGGCTCTCCTGATCGTCCTTTTCTTGGTTATGGGCATATAAATATTTTTTGGCATCTTCGTTATGGATGTCGCCAATTTCATAGAGCCGCTTTTTGTCGAACATGAGCGTTCGCTTGTCATGGGTTGAATACTCATACATTTTGGTCATGGCGAGTGCATTGACCGGGCAGGCTTCCACACAATATCCACAAAACACGCATTTGGTGATGTCAATATAAAACTCCGTCGCAATTCTTTGGAGCGGCATGGACTTATCTTCCTCACTAATCACCTTGATGCAGTGAGAAGGGCAAGCCACCTCACATAAATCGCAGCCTACACACCGCTCCACCCCATTATCGTATCGTAAGAGCCCCAGAGCTCCTCGGTGCGCATCGGGAATTATTCGCTTTTCACGAGGGTATTCAAACGTGATGGGACGATGAAACATATGCTTAAACGTCACCTTCATGGCCGTCCAGATTTCCCGGAATAAGACCGCGTCAAAGAATTTTTTGGTCGTGTTGCCTGAAGCCATAGAAAGATCTCGCTCCTTATACTTTGTCGATGGAAACCTGAGCCAATTTAAAATAGGGCACTCGGGTCACGGGATCGAGTTCAACCGGAATCAAATCTTTGATCGGAGGATCGGTAAAATGCTCCGGGAACACACAGGTTCCAGGCAACACCGCGAGATCAGCTTCAACACCCAATTCCACTTGGCCGTGGTCGGACGTGACTCGAACACGCCCTCCCTCCGTCAACCCCAACCGTTCAAGTTCCTCAGGCGCCATGCGCAAACACTTGGTGTTTGGAGAGATATCCATCAACCCCGAAGCTTTCGTGGAGAGTTTTCCGGAATGGTAAAGTAGCTGAATGAGTTTTAAGCCAACCGGCCGGGCCTGGTTTTGGGCATTTCCCGAACTTGCATAGCGGCCAGCCGCCTCATTCGCGAATCCATTATTCAAATACGCAGTTGGATTGGCCTCGACTTTCTTGGGTTGGCCAAGATTGTAATACCCAGGAAGAAGCTTGCGAATTTCATCCTGAATATCCTGCGTATTTTCATACGGCATCATATGCCCCATGCTATCGGCGATGCCGACGATGATATGCCAATCCAAGGCACTCTCACCCAGAGGATCGAGTGCCGGCCTGACAAACTGCACCTTCCCTTCTTGATTGGTCACGGTGCCGTCCTTTTCCGCAAAGGTGCAGGCCGGGAACACGATATGCGCCTGTTGCGCGGTTTCGGTGAGGAACGGATCTTGGCAGATCAACAATTCTAACTGTCCTAAGGCTTCGTCAACACCATAAGACTTCGGAAGCGTGGCCAACGGATTTTCTCCAACGACATACAAGGCCTTAATTTTTCCATCACGGCAACCCTGCAAAATATCCATGAGGGTCGAGCCATGGTGAGACGCTGGCAATGCCCCACCCCAAGCTTGAGAGAATTTTTCCTGGGCCGTTGTATCATCAAAAGCCATGGGACCTGGAAGGAATTCCGGGGCCACCCCCATATCCAAGGCTCCCTGCTCATTGCCTTCTTCCACAACCGTATTGATGCCCGATCCCTCAGCATGTAATTTTCCGGTGATCCAAGCCAAGTCCACGAGATTCAACACATGATTGTAGCCGTCATGCTGTCGAACGATTCCTTCGCCGCACAGAATGATAGAGCGAGACGCTTCGGCAAAAATCTTGGCAATTTCATTGATCTGCTCCACCGCAATGCCCGTCTGCTGGGCGACGGCCTCGAGGGAGATAGCATTCGCCGCCTGTTTGAGCGCATCGAACGCTGGGAGCGCCTGCGCGGTGACATCTGAGTCCACAAGGTCTTGATCCAAGACTGACTTCACTAGGCCTTTGACTAAGAGGCCTTCTGTCCCCGGTTTAACCATAATGGGGTGGGATGCGAGTTTGGCCAGATTCGTCTGCATCGAATCCACCACCATCACCGAGGCTTTATAGGTCCCCAGCGCAGCTTTGATTCGCAGGCTGGCCACAGGATTGGTTTCCGTGATGTTGGATCCCACCACCAAAATGGCCGTGGCTTTCGTGATATCCGCCGACGTGTTCATCGTCCGATGAATGCCTAAGGCATGATGAACGGCTCGTACGAAATTCACGTGTCCGTACCGAGCGCTGCTATCGAGGTTATTCGTCCCAATCACCGTTCGCATGAATTTTTGAAAGACATAGAGTTCTTCATTCGTACAACGCGCGGTAATCAATCCGGCAATGGCATCAGCGCCATATTTCTCTTTAATCTCCTTCAATCGCTCAGCAGCGGAATCCATGGCCTCAATCCATGGGGCATCAACTAAGGCATTGTCTTTGCGCATCAACGGCTGCTTGAGCCGATCTTTACTATCGATAAATTGAAACCCGAATCGTCCACGCACACACAGTCCATCATGCCCATTGTCCGTATCAGTTCGCTCACCCCATTTATTTTTCCACGAGAGTGGTGAGGTTACACGAACGACTTCCGTATCTTTCGTCTCGATATACATCTGACAACCATCACCACAATAATTGCACGTCGTCGTCGTCTTTCGGAGCTGCCATGGCTTGTACACATATTTAGAAAATTTATTGGTAATCGCGCCAACAGGACAGACTGCCAGACAATCCCCGCAAAATTCGCAATCGAGGGCTTGATCCCCTTTGGCCACGACCTGGGTAAACCCATCCTTTTTTATAAACTGCAGCGCATCAATGCGCTGAACGTCTTTGCAAATATTGATGCACTCACCACACACGATGCAGCGATTCATATTGAAATCGAGCACGAGGCTTCTTGTGTCTTCAGGGATATTTTTCTGTTTGGCATTGGCCAGGTCGGTGACCTGATGTTCGAAGGCCATGTCTTGTAATTCGCAATGCCCATCGGCATCACACACCGGGCAGTCCAATGGATGAACCAACAAGTGTTTTTCTACGCCCTTCTTTCGGGCAGCAAAGAGGTCATCCCCTTCGGTGGTAATAACCATGCCAGCCGCTGCTTTGGCTGTGCATGACCGCACCGGAGATTTTTTCCCTTCCTGCAGGACTAAACACATACCGCAGGAACCAAAGGGATCAAAGGTATAGTGATAGCACATGGCCGGAATAATCTTGCCCATGCTCGAAATCACCTCGTAGAGCGACACACCTTCGTTCGTGGTGACTGTTTCCCCATCAATGCTGAGCTCGATCTTCACCGCTTCAACATCTGGTGTTATGACTGTTTTTAATCCCATATCTCTCTCCCGCTCTTCTCAATTTCGTAATGCGTAACCCGTGATGCGTGATGCGTAAAATAAAGAATAGCCGTGTTCCTTACGCATTACGGATCACGCGTCACGCTTCACGTCTTTTCATCTGTCGCACTCCCCCATCACAATATCGTAGGACCCGAAGATCGTGACGGCATCGGCAATCATATAGCCTCTGGCCATATGATCGAAGGCACCCATATGAATAAAGGAAGGCGATCGAATTTTTAACCGATAGGGATTTCCTCCACCGGTACTCACAATATAAAAGCCGAGTTCACCTTTGTGCGCTTCCGTTCCGCAATAAATTTCTCCAGCCGGAGCATCGAACCCTTGAGAAAAAAGCCTGAACTGCTGAATCATGGATTCGAGATTGGTAAACACACGATCTTTCGGCGGTAAAGTGACACTCGGCACATCAGCCATGATCGCCCCTTCCTTCGGCATCTGCTCCATACATTGCCGAACGATTTTGATGCTTTCCCGCATTTCTTCTATGCGAATCCAATACCGGTCATASGTRTCRCCRTTTYKMCCMACYGGCACGCTAAACTCACATTTGGGATAGGCCCCATATGATTCGTATTTGCGCAAATCGTAATCCACACCTGAYCCGCGCAAYGTRGGTCCACTCAATCCAAAACTTAAGGCATCCTCAGCGGAAATCACAGCCMCCCCCACGGTGCGAGCCAGCCAAATTCGGTTCTTCTCCAAGAACACCACATATTCATCGATCTTCGGAGGGAAATAATCCAAGAACCGTCGAACTTTATCTTTTATCGAATCCGTGAAATCCAGCTCGACGCCACCAATGCGATACCAGCTTGTGGTCAGACGTGCACCGCATAATTCATCAAACCAATCCAGGAGAATCTCGCGATCACGGAACGTATAAAAAAAGACGGTCATCGCGCCGATATCCAACGCCTGCGTGCCAAGCCAAAACAAATGGCCGATAATCCGCTGCACTTCTGCGACAATGGTGCGTAAATATTCTGCCTTTTCGGGCAGGGTGATGTTCATCAATTTTTCAACAGCACGGCAGTACGCAAAGTTGTTGTACATCGCGCAGACGTAATCAAGACGATCGGTATGGGGAATAAACTGATGGTAGGTGCCATACTCCGCGAGTTTCTCGACTCCGCGATGCAAAAAGCCCATGACCACCGTAGACTTGGTAATGCGCTCACCTTCGAGAGCGAGAATGACCTTGAGCACACCATGTGTCGCCGGATGCTGTGGCCCCATGTTAAGCAACAGCTCTTCACTCCGCAGAACCGGAAGATCCTTGGTCTCCGGATGCTCCGGATCGACTTTATAAATCGTCTCGCGTTGATCTTCTAAATGCGCCATCGAAGGTGAACAACTATCCTTTCATGAAGCCCCTCCTTGGTTTGGTAAGGAGGGGCTAGGGGAGGTAGAAATCCAGAATTTACCTCACCTTAATTTTCCCCTTACAAAGGGAAAGAGACATGACCCAACTTCAAAAAATCAGGTTGTCGGTTCATCTAAAAATTCAAACGTATCTCGCCAGCCCTTGCCTTGCAGCGGGAAATCCTTCCGCAACGGCCAGCCTTCAGTATATTCATCGGGCATCAAGATCCGACGGAGGTCAGGATGGTTRTTGAAGCGAATGCCCATCATGTCAAACACTTCCCGCTCCATAAAATCCGCCCCAYGCCAAATATCCGTCATCGAATCCACAAAACAATCATGTTCAGGCACCCGCGTTTTAATCCGAATTCGATGACNGTTTNCGAATCGAGGACACTTCCCACACYACCTCAAACCGTTCCKCTTCATCAGGCCAATCCACGGAACTSACRTGYACCATGTAATCGAAATCCATGYTCGGGTCATCCCGCAAATASCGACAYACRTCRTGTACCTGSTCACGCGTGAYCGTCACSGCCACATCCCCGCGCCATTCATACACAGARACCACCCCCTGGGGRAATCGAGTCTGAATGGATTCAGCTAATGGATKCATTAGACCATCCTACTTTTCGCACCAGGTTTCACTTCATCAGGCTGCTTGGTAAACACCCGCTTCTGCATGATTTGGTCTTGAAGTTTCAAGATGGCGTCGAACAACGCCTCGGGGGTTGGTGGGCACCCCGGAACATAAATATCCACGGGCACAAACCGATCGACACCTTGAACCACGCTATAACTGTCGTAGATATTTCCAGACGTGGCGCACGATCCCATGGAAATGACGTATTTGGGTTCCGGCATTTGATCATAAATTTTTCGAATAACCGGCGCCATGCGGCGACACACCGTACCCGCCACAATCATGACATCCGATTGCCGAGGTGATCCGCGAAACACACCGGCGCCATACCGATCAATATCATAGCGAGACGACACCGCTGCAATCATTTCAATCGCGCAACACGCCAACCCAAATGTCATCGGCCACAGCGACCCTTTCCGCGCCCAATTCACGACTTTTTCTAAAGAAAGCGTCATGATACCAAGATCGCCATCTCGCTCGTGCTTCTTTCCTATTTGGATTAGACCCATTCTTTTCCTCGTTATGCGTGATGCGTAATGCGTGATGCGTGGGAAAATGCCGTTTCTTTCATTCCTTTACGCATTACGCTTCACGGATCACGCTTCACGTTCATCAATCCCACTCAAGAGCGCCCTTGCGCCACGCATACACATACGCAA
>LXTH01000050.1 GCA_001643555.1 Nitrospirae bacterium SPGG5
TGGGTAGGAATTGCATGGCGGGAAGAAAACTAGTTAACTGTTGTTAAGGACGAGTCGCCGGGAACCTTACGCTTATTTATGTTGGTAGCGACCAGCCACCAGCGACGAGCAACGGAACTAGGGATTCGAAGAATCATTGGAAGTTTGCGGAAGGATATGTATGGTCAGATCTGGCACATGCGTCGGATCAGCAGCCATCGCCGCGAGGTTTTCCTTGCAAACCGCTTGATACAATTCATCCCGTAGCACACGCATGTTTTTCGGGCACTCGATCCCGAGTCTCACCTGATTGCCTCTCAACTGGACAAGCACTATTCGAATATCGTCTCCGAGACGGATTCCTTCGCCTTCCTTGCGAGTCAAAATTAACATGCCGCCCTCCTTGGCAGACTGAGATCAAAATCAAATAATGGTCTTCAGCACACGATTACGTACTCACCGCGGCTTGAACAGGCTTTTCCGCCTCTGGCTTAACCTCGACTTGTCCTGGGATTAACGGATACCGAATGGGAAATGACTCGTTGAGAATGATTTGCTTTCCCCGATTCCGCGTGGCATTGATCACCAGAGGCCCTTGCAAATTCACGGTGGCTTTTTCAGGTTCGTCCGGCGGAACGGTCACGATCGATAATACCACCACATCATCCCCCTCTTGGAACTCGATGTCATGCAAGGCGTCATCCTGAATCTCGATATGATAATCCGGCTTGATTAACCCAGGCTGTACCACCACAAAAGCTATGTTCCCGTCATCGAGAGATTGCAGCCATTCATACCCTAGCCCTCGTTCCCCCCCAAGCAAGGAAAACCGGGTATGTTGACTAAACCCGATCAATCCGGCTTGGAACGTGAGCACATTTTCGTCCAGGATCTCCAAAGGACCGAATCGACTCGTCACAATTTCCACCATAGAGTCACTCACCTTTCAGGGAATGTTCAAAAAAGTCCGTCCAGCAAGGCCGCAACCATTTTGACGCGCGGAGCGTACATGGAGTACGTGAGCACGGCAAAATGGCGAGAACGCCGCTGGCGGCTTTTTTCAACATTCCCTTTCAAGAAGTTAGATTCCTTCCCTCATGTTGCCGAAAGACCGGACAGGGCATACGAAGCATCTTCCCGATCGTTCGCGCACACCTTCTTGAGGGCCTGAGACAAATCCTCAACATCAAAAGGCTTTTGCACAAACCCTGCCAAACCGTCGTCGATGAGCTGTTGAACGGAAAAAAATTTCTCAGCCCCACTGGCAAACACCACCTTCACCGAGGGATTAATCGCCCGAAGTCCTTGGAAACAATCTTCCCCACTCATCGACGGCATGGAGAGATCCAACACAATCAAGTCAATCTCGTCGGGATGTTCTCGATACCATGCAATCGCCTCTTCACCACTGGGAACAACCCGCGGTTCGCATTCAAAGAGTCGCACCATTTCCGCTGTGGTTTCCACGACAAGGGGCTCATCATCCACAACAAGAATTCTTGGATTGGGCCTCCCCAACACAGTGGGCAAGTGGATCAGATCAGACTGAGTCTGTTGGACTTGTGGGAAATAGAGGTGAAAGGACGTGCCGCGATTGACCTCGCTGGACATGGTGATTCGACCACCATGCGCTTCCACGATCTCTTTGACGATGGCTAACCCCATTCCCGATCCCTTCGTAGGTTTGGTCGAAAAAAATGGCTCAAACACAGCCTGTCGGAGTTCATCCGGGATACCACATCCTGAGTCCGTCACACGAATTTCTAAAAAGGGATGTCCTTGAAGAGGGAAGGCCTGGTGACCAGTGAGGTCTCCTTGTAAATGGGAAACCGTGGCAATCGTGATCGTTCCCCCTTCCGGCATGGCATCACAGGCGTTCACGATAAGGTTTAACAAGACCTGATGCAGTTGCCGGGCATTCCCCTTGATCCAGGAATCTCGAGCCTCAAATTCTCTGGTAATCTGAATTCCATTGGTCAGATCGCCAGAGAGGAGGGCAAGCACTTCTTCAATCGTGTCATGCACGTTGAGAGACGATCGACGTTCGTTCTCTCGCCGTGCCATACCGAGAAGTTGTGCCGTCAGCTCTTGTCCGCGATGAACCGCTTGACGAATGACTTTCACAGGTTGTTGGATCGAAGCATCCGTGGATCCTTTATGCGCGAGGAGACTGGCATGCCCCTGAATGGCCGTCAGAATATTATTGACATCATGGGCAATGCCTCCCGCCAGCTTTCCGACTGACTCCAGTTCTTGTAATTGCTCCACCTGCTCCCGTAATCTCTGCACTTCAGTTCGGAGAAAAGCCAGTTCTTGTACGTTTTTCGCCACAAGAATACACCTGACTCCATCGTTCCAACACACCGGATAGCCAGAGACCAGCAGCTCTAGGGTCGCACCCCCTCGAGTCCGAAACCGAGTCTCCCGGTGTTGCCCAACACCCTGCACGGAAGAAGGCCAATTCAACGGTCCAGAGGGTTCAAGCATCGTCAACGTATGTCCACGGATTTCTTGAACCGGCCAATCGAGGACTCGACTCCCATAGGCATTGATATCAACAATCACTCCCTCATCGTCGGTCAGGATCACGATCTCGTCGAACTCACGGAGAAATTTTTTGATGTCCTCGGTAGATTGACTGGGGCCTGATGAAACGTCTCTACCTTCCCATGACCTACGGTGGCCGACTCGTTCGTGCTCCACCTTGGGAAACAACACATCAAGATAGGCTTGGTTAAGATATCCGCGCACGAATTCGTTTGCACCGTACTGGAGGAACTCCAAGGCTAACTGTGATTCTGGATCGGCTGTGGCCACAAATATTCTGGCGGACGGCGACTGTCTTTTTAACTCAGGCACCCACTGCACACTCGTGTGTTCCAGGACAGGGTGATGGATGACGATGAGATCGGGGGAATGGGCCGCAATGTACGACGCAACATCACTCGCCCCTTGGCATTCCCCAACCGACCAGCCATGTTGTCGAAAGATCAGAGCCTGAACGGCAGACCACTCAATGGCATTTCCCACTAGCAGTACCTGTGGCGAAGCCCCCAGCTTCTTCCCCTCAAGGACCTGAGCCAGTCCCTGTCGTAACGAGGCAGGCTCAACTGGCAGGGAAACAAATGCATGCCCACCCAGAAAGGCGGCGATGTGCTCCCCCTCAATCTTTGACAAACGCGAGGACACACACAGAAACGGGATGCCGGCAAACCGAGCATCATGGGCATGACGAAACAATTGACCATACTCCCCGCCACCCACGCTTGCCCCATCAAGGTCAACCAACATGGCATGGATAGAAGCCTGTCCGCTAAGAAGGCGGCAGGCATCTTCAGCCGTGGCACTTTGAGCGACATCAAACCCTTCATGCTCCAGAAAGGTAGCCAGAAAATGCCGTTGCACCGCATCACGATGAACAATCAGAACGCGTGACATAATCAGTATAATCTCATGCAAGGGTTCGCGAAAGAATAACTTCCCATGTTTGGGTGTTGAGGCGCCTGTCTGGCAAGGCGCGAGGACTGCGCATACTCCTCGTATGGAAAGGACGAGCAACGCCGCCAGACGGGATGGATCGACGCCCAAACATGGGAAGTTATTCTTGCGCGAGCCCTTAGGACCTGAGAGAAAATAWCTTGGACAATMTCGCGCCAAGATTTGGGTCRGATTTGGACGGAACGATTGAGAAAAACCCGAGGCMTAGCACAGCTATGTKGAGGGTTTTTCGATTGAGGYCCGTTCAAAGATGGCCCGAAGATTGGATGCGAGATGTCAAAGTTATTTTCTCTCAGGTCCTGGCTCAGGGTGAGGAAAGAACCGGCCTGTAATTTTTGGGGGATTCCAATTTTATGGAGGTCAGTTTAGGCTCGATGTTTTGACGTTGCCATGCCATGGTGTGTTCTTGACAGTCGAACCTAAGTGTGCGAAGTTTAAGTGTTTTGCTCTAGATTTCCTGGCAAGCCCCACCTGAATGAAATTCCGAAAAGAGGTATTGAATATGTCTTTCCTAAATAAGATCGAAAGCCCTGCTGATCTTAAAAAACTGACTCCTGAAGAATTGCCGCAGCTTTGCGAAGAAATTCGCCAGCAGATTATTCCGGTGATTGCCAATGTCGGAGGACACCTCGCGTCCAATCTTGGCGTGGTTGAGTTGACGGTGGCCCTGCATTATTTGCTGAATACGCCCGAGGATCTCATTGTCTGGGATACCAGCAATCAAACCTATACCCATAAACTGTTGACCGGTCGTCGTGAACAGTTTCATACCATTCGCCAGTTCGGCGGRATGAGCGGGTTCTGTAAACGCGAAGAGAGTTCRTATGATACYTTTAACGCGGGCCATGCGGGAACTGGTGTGTCTGCTGCCGTTGGGTTTATGGAAGCYCGTGAGCAAAAAGGSCAGTCGCATAAGGYYGTGTGYGTGGTTGGGGATGGGGCGCTGACTTCGGGGTTRACGYTGGAAGGGATGCARCAAGCGGGRGATTTGCAGAAAGACCTCGTRGTGATTCTYAATGACAATCAAATGTCGATTTCCAAAAATGTTGGAGCAATCTCYGCGTATCTCAATCGAACAATCACTGGMGAATTTTATTCCAAACTCAAAGAAGAGACCTCACAGATCTTGGGCTCCATTCCTAAAATAGGGGAGCCGGTCAAGAAACTGGCCATCCGTGCGGAAGAGTTGGCTAAGGGCTTGGTCTTGCCAGGACTGTTTTTTGAGGAATTAGGGTTTCGCTATGTTGGTCCCCTGGACGGCCACAATTTTGAGCACCTCTTGCCAATGTTGGAAAATGTCCTCAAGCTCAAAGGCCCAACTCTGTTGCATCTTGTGACCCAAAAAGGGCTAGGTTACGAACCGGCCATGAAGAATCCTGTGTGGTTTCATGCCTGTTCGCCATTTGATATTCAGACAGGACAACCAAGGAAGAAGTCTTCCAAGCCCTCCTATAGTTCCGTGGCTATGGGGACCTTAGTGAAGTTGGCTACAGCGGATAAACGGATTGTGGCCATTACTGCAGCCATGTGTGAAGGCACCGGTTTGAGTGCTTTCGAAAAATCCTTTCCTGATCGGTTGTATGACGTAGGCATTGCGGAGCAACATGCCGTGACTTTTGCCGCTGCATTAGCAGCCCAGGGAATGCGTCCAGTCATCCCGATTTACTCGACCTTTCTCCAAAGGGCGTATGATCAAATAGTTCATGATGTTGCCACACAAAACCTTCCCGTGACGTTTTGTATTGATCGTGGTGGGTTGGTGGCAGAAGATGGCACCACACATCATGGTGCATTTGATTTTGCGTATCTTCGACATGTGCCCAACATGACGATTATGGCACCAAAGGATGAAAATGAATTGCAGCATATGATGAAAACGTGTTTGACGACCAACGGGCCGACCGCGGTTCGTTACTCCCGAGGGTCGGTGGTGGGGGTGCCCATGGACCCGGAGCCTGAAGCCTTGCCATTGGGAAAAGGCGAATTGTTGCAATCGGGTCACGATATTGCCCTCGTGGCGATTGGGATCACCGTCCATAAAGCCGTCGAGGCCGCGGAACGATTAGAACAGGAAGGCATTTCCGCGGCGGTCATTAATGCTCGGTTTGTGAAACCGTTGGATGGCGAGCTCATCCGGGAGGTTTCACAACAGGTCAAATGTTTGTTAACGATTGAGGAGTCTGCACGAATGGGCGGATTCGGCTCAGCAGTTCTGGAGTTTCTCTCCGATGAAGGGATTATCAATTTGCCAACCAAATGTCTTGGTCTGCCAGATTGGTTTATAGAGCAGGGACCACAGGATTTACTCCGGGAAAAGTACGGGTTAACCGCTGATGGTATTTGCCAACAGGCCAAACAATTGCTCGACAAGGTCTCGACCCAACCCGTACTGACCTCACTGTTTTAACGCGGCGTTCCACATGCACATCACACGGCGTCAGACCAAGTCCATCCAAATCGGTTCAGTCAAAATTGGTGGTGGGGCACCCGTCTCGGTTCAATCCATGACGATCCCTCACCCCCGCGATGTGAAAGCGACGGTGGAGCAGATCCACCAGCTCGAACAAGCTGGTTGCGAATTGGTTCGGGTGGCCGTCCCTGATAATGAGGCGGCCAATGCCTTATCCTCGATAAAATCACAAATCTCCATTCCGCTTATTGCCGATATTCACTTTGACCATCGACTGGCTCTCACTGCTGCGAAAGTCGTGGATTGTGTGAGAATCAATCCTGGGAATATTGGACCCTGGTGGAAGATGGCCGAAGTGCTACAAGCGGTGACCGACAATGGAATTCCTCTTCGCGTGGGCGTCAACGGTGGATCTCTTGAACGTCCACTCCTCGAAAAATATGGCTACCCAACTGCCGAAGCCCTAGCCGAGTCGGCCCTCAATGCCGTCCATGCGATTGAGGATGCCGGGTTCACGAATATGAAAGTCTCGCTAAAGGCCTCTGACGTGCATATGGCCGTCGATGCGTATTGGCTGTTTTCTCATCAGTCGGATTACCCTCTCCATATCGGCATAACAGAGGCTGGGACCGCCACGACTGGAGCCGTCAAATCCTCCGTTGGTCTGGGGTGGCTGCTTTCTCAAGGAATAGGAGATACGTTGAGAGTGTCGCTGGCTGCCGATCCGGTGGAAGAAGTGAAAGTGGGTTTTGAAATTCTTAAATCGCTGGAATTACGGCATCGCGGGGTGAACGTCATTGCCTGTCCAACGTGCGGGCGAGTGGAAATTGATGTGGTACGAATGGCCAATGAGTTAGAGCAACGATTGGGGCATATCACCAAGCCGCTCAATGTTTCTGTTTTAGGATGTGTGGTCAATGGCATAGGGGAAGGCAAGGAAGCTGATATAGGGATTGCCGGTGGACAAGGGATGGGCATTTTGTTCAAAAAGGGAAAGCTTGTCAAAAAGGTTCCCTCTGAAGAGCTTGTAGATTTGTTGGTAGAAGAAGTTGAACGCATGGCCTTGGAAACAGATGAGGAAACGTCGGCCTCTCTCGCCTCTTTGCCTGATTTTGAGGAGGCTTTGTCTCCCTTAGGGTCCAGTCGCAAACTTCCTGTTTTACCCAAAGGATAGCGATAGTACGGACATGAGTCGAGGGTGTTCGTCCTTCATTAGCATCCTTGTCAGGGCTTAGGGGCGTCGTTATAATGCCGACTGTGGCGCCGTACCCAAGTGGCTAAGGGAGCAGTCTGCAAAACTGCGATTCAGCGGTTCGAACCCGCTCGGCGCCTCCAACCACCTTGGTTGATGTAAGGTGTGAGCGTTGGGGTTCCATGTGCGAAGTAGCTGATTTTTCATCTTCCTGTTCCTGCAGAGTTCAAATGGACTCCTTTCTGTCCGAGTGTTAAGATCCCGTAGTTGTTGTCAATGTTTTTTGAATAATTGTCTGCCCGATACATTTCTGAGGAGAGTTAAATGGCTGTACCGATATCCCAAATGTGGACGGTTTCCAGTTACGTCATCGCTCAAAAGCTCAAGAGAGTGAAACGATACCCGTTGGTGTTGATGCTGGAGCCGATATTTCGCTGCAATTTGGCTTGTGCCGGGTGTGGCAAAATCCAATACCCCGATCATGTATTGGATCGACGGCTCACGCCAGAACAATGTTGGGCTGCGGCAGAT
>LXTH01000003.1 GCA_001643555.1 Nitrospirae bacterium SPGG5
GCGCATACTCCGCGTATGGAAAAGACGAGCAACGTCGCCAGAATGGATGGATCGACGCCCCAACCTGGGAAGGTATTCTTGTGCGAACCCTTAGTACCTATTTGTGCACACCGCCGCATCTCCTTCAATGGGGTTGAAGGCCATTTCAATCCTACTCCATCCCGCTTACAATACAGCAGACACGAATCCATGGTTCTGTGGGCTACCCATCTATAGAGAAAAGGAAAAATGGCCTTCGTGCAACGGAAGGTGTGAGGCGGAAGGGTGCGGGAAGAGTGGCTTGGCCTTTCAGTTCCCGCCTACCATCTGACGATTTTCGAAACAGAGAATAAAAAATCTTTTCAACGATTTAAACAATGGGTGCAATTCGGCACCGCGTCTCTGGAATGGTTGTCATGGCATCACCGTCAAAATTAGTTCCCCGGCTTTTACCATCCTCGAAATTACGAGAGCGGTTCATTCGGGATGACGACAAGGCGAAACATCTTCACCTGAAACCCGTCTGGATCGTCCTGCTTCTCCTTATCTCCAGTCTGCTCCTCACCATGTACTATGCCAGATATGGCATGACCGGGATGCCCCAATCCGATTCACTCCTTCCCAGTGCGAGTTATGCTCTTGTGTTATTTCTGGTGTATTTGGATGTGGTGGGGCTGGTCGTGCTCACCCTGTTACTGTCGCGGAATTTAATCAAAGCATATTTTGAACGGCGGCACCGGCTGCTGGGTTCTGGCTTTCGAACAAAATTGATTGCTGCCTTTATTGGCTTTTCCCTGATTCCCACCTTGCTATTGGCCTTTGTGGCAAGTGGGGTGATTAGCGAAGTCATGAAGGTGTGGTTTAACAATCATATCGAACAGGTGCTGAAAGATTCTGAGCAAATGGCCAGAATGTATCACGAAGGTCACATGGCGTTGGCCACGAAAAGCGCGCAGGCGATCAGCAAAGAAGTTTTTCGGGAAGACATGTTGCAGCCTGACCATCGGGAAATATTAATGGCCGCCATGGCTCGAAAACGAGGTGAGTTCAATTTAACCAGTATCGAAATTTTCTCCTCGAAGCTTGAAACCCTGGCTCGGATGGTTGATCCGGACGTACCGAATTCGGTGTTGAATCTACCTGCGGGCCAGTTAGTGTTACAGGTGCTGGATACGGGGACAGCGGTGACCGCTATTCAGGAAGCCCCCGTTGGGCGTCTGATCCGAGCCGCAGTTCCCATTTCCTCCAGCCATGATCCTGATGGCATCGAGGGCGTGGCCGTGGTCGGCACCTATGTGCCGGAAGCCTTGCTGGCCAAAATGGAAGGCATCGCCCGCCAGTACAGGGAGTTTCGTCAAATAAAAGCCATGGAAAATCCCATCAAAGCCGGGGCCTATTTATTCGTGGCCGTGGTGACGGTCCTGCTATTATTTAGTGCAACATGGTTTGGGTTTTATGTGGCTCGCGGCATTACTGTGCCGATTCAAAAATTAGCTGAAGGCACGGAAGCCATCGCGCGTGGAGATTTACGTGTGCGTATTGCGGTCAGCGCGACTGATGAAATCGGCACCTTAATCGATTCGTTTAATCGCATGGCCGCGGATCTTTCCACTGGCAAAGCCGAACTCGAAGAAGCCAATCAATCCCTGGTGCATTCGAACATCGAAGCGGATCGGCGGCGTGCCTATACCGAAGCTGTCGTGGAAACCATTGCATCGGGGGTGTTGTCCATTGACGTTCATGCGGCCATCACGACGTTCAATCATTCTGCTGAACGCATTCTCGGTGTTGGGGCCGACGAGGTTCGGAGCCGTCCGGTGTTTGATGTGTTTAAAGCGAATCATTTTCATTTGTTTCAAGAAGCCTATGATCGAATCCTCGTGGATGGACGAGACAGCTTAACCCTTGAAGGACAAATGGACGTTCAAGGAAAATTATTAACCATAGGATTGAATCTGTCGCGGATGAGGAATGAGTCCGGAAAGGATTTGGGGTTTGTGTTGGTATTTGAAGACCGTACCGAGTTGATCAAAGCGCAAAAAACCGCCGCGTGGCAAGAAGTCGCCCAGCGTATTGCCCATGAAATTAAGAATCCATTGACCCCGATCCAACTTGCGGCGCAACGGTTGAGAAAAAAGTTTTTTGAGGGTGCTCCCGATTTTAATGATATTTTCGATCAATCCACGAGTGTCATCGTGAATGAAGTCGGAAGCCTCAAGCGAATGGTCGATGAGTTTTCAAAATTTGCCCGCATGCCAGCTCCTCATATGGTTCGAGAGTCGCTCCACGAGGTGATTGAAAAAGTGGTGGCGCTGTATACGGGTGGGCATCACAACATTGAATTCCTTCTTTCCCTCGATCCCGCCTTACCTCTCGTCAATATGGATCAAGAGCAAATGCGACGGGTCTTTGTGAATTTATTTGACAATGCCATGCAGGCCATGGAACAACAGGGTCGGTTGTGGGTCACGACCGAGATGGATTGGAAACGTCAATACGTGAAGATTACCGTGGCCGACGAAGGGCCGGGCATTCGCCACGAGGATCAGGATAAATTATTCATGCCATATTTTTCCAAGCGAAGGGCGGGCACGGGCTTAGGTCTGGCAATTGTCCATCGCATCGTGACCGACCATAATGGCACGATTCAGGCGGCCAATCATCAGCCACGAGGTGCCGTGTTTTCTCTTGAATTGCCCATAGCCTAAGGGTGTGACATCGGGCCTCTCAGTATGGGAATGTTGAAAAAAGCCGCCAGCGGCGTTCTCGCCCTTTTGCCGTGCTCACGTACTGAGAGTACGCTCCGCGCGTCAAAAGGGCTGCGGCCTTGCTGGATAGACCCTTCGGAAAGACTCAGGGCATGCTTTTTTGAACATTCCCTCCCACTGATGTGAGCCGTCTTTCCTGGAGCATCTATGGGTCATGAACCTGGAATATTCAACAGACCCAGTATTGATATCATTGTTTTATGCGTTGTGTGTTGTGATAGTACTTTTGTTCTTTCACTCCCTGGTAAGGGTAAGAGGTGGTTGTAGGATGTCGGGGACTATTTGCATCGTTGATGACGAACCATCCATTTTGAATATGCTGAGCAGTATTCTCGAGGATGAAGGGTATCAGGTGTCGGTCGCCACGAGTGGGGCTGAAGCCTTAAAGCAGATTAGCGCTGAACTGCCAGATCTCGTGATTCTCGATATTTGGATGCCGGAGATCGATGGATTGGAAATATTGAAGCGTATCCGACACCAGTTTCCTCACTTGATGGTCGTGATGATGTCCGGTCATGGGTCGGTAGAGACCGCGGTCAAGGCGACGAAACTTGGAGCGTATGATTACCTTGAGAAGCCACTCGATCTCGAGAAAGTCACGATTCTCGTTCGGAACGCCCTCCATCAACGTACACTGGAGGAGGAAAATTTTAATTTACGCTTCAAGGTTGAACGGCATTTCGAACTAGTTGGGGATTCCCGTGTCATGGAAACGCTGCGACAGCAAATTGCCGCGGCGGCTCCCACCAACAGTCGGGTGCTTATTTCCGGAGAGAATGGGACGGGGAAGGAACTCGTGGCCCGAGCCATTCATCTTCAGAGCCCACGCTACAATCGGTCGTTTGTGGAAGTCAATTGTGCCGCAATTCCGGAAACCCTCATTGAAACCGAACTGTTTGGTCATGAACGTGGTGCGTTCACTGGTGCGGTGTCTCAGCGCCGCGGAAAATTTGATTTAGCTGATGGGGGCACACTCTTTTTAGATGAAATTGCCGATATGAGTGTGGCCACCCAGGCCAAAGTCCTTCGAGTCTTACAGGAACAGGAATTCACACGGATCGGAGGTAGCAAGCTCATTAAAGTGAATGTTCGGGTGATCGCGGCTTCCAATAAGGACCTTCGGCAGGAAATTGAAAAGGGGAAGTTTCGAGAAGACTTATTCTATCGACTGAATGTGTTACCGATTGAGGTGCCCCCGCTTCGGAATAGATGTGAAGATATTCCGGTACTCGTTCGACATTTTCTGCGCGTGCATGGTGAAGAACAGGGAATGAAGCTCAAAGAGGTGACTGATGGGGCACTCCAAGTGCTGGCTCGGCACGACTGGCCAGGTAACATTCGTGAGCTTCGGAATCAGGTCGAGCGTTTGATGATCATGGTACCCAAACCTGTGATTGACGCCTCCGATGTCATTCCCTTTATGCCGGGCGGATCGGATGGGGCTGTTCAACGAGTCAGTGCCTTAGACTCGTATGAGTCATTGCGAGAGGCACGACATGCGTTTGAGCGGGAATATATCACGCATCGGCTTCGGGATAATGGATGGAAAGTCTCCAAGACCGCTGACGACTTAAAGATTGAGCGCAGTCACTTACATCGAAAGATTAAATTGTTGAATGTCGAACTTCGGCCTGAAGCCTGACCCTCACCTTAACGAATCTGTTTCGCACGAACATGGAACTTCAGGTTCCACTAAAAAATGAACTTGCTATTCCCCGTAGCTTGCTACGGGGTAACCTAATGAGGTCCCCCCTTTGGAAAAGGGGGTTAGGGGGATTTTCAAATCATTGTTTCCTCTGAATACCCCGTCAGCTTGCTGCGGGGATCTTTATTAACTACTCAGGTTGCTTCAATTTTGGCGCAGGACAAGGCGCGAGGAGCGCAGAACCGGAGCGTAATGGGAATACGTGAGGATTCGAGCACCACAGCAACGCCGTCATGAGACAAAAGGGGAGTGACCTGAGTAGTTACAAAATTGAGCGAATCGTCGCGGGCGGATGGGGA
>LXTH01000028.1 GCA_001643555.1 Nitrospirae bacterium SPGG5
CTGACGCCGGTCCTGCACGCCAATCAAATCGAGGGTGCCACGGATAATGTGATACCTCACGCCGGGCAGATCTTTGACCCTACCTCCCCGAATCAAAACCATCGAGTGCTCCTGCAGATTATGCCCGACACCAGGGATATACGACGTCACCTCAATCCCGTTGGTTAAACGGACTCGAGCTACCTTCCGCAAGGCAGAGTTCGGCTTTTTCGGAGTGGAGGTATACACCCTAGTGCACACCCCCCTTTTCTGCGGGCACCCCTCTAAGGCAGGGGCGGTATTCTTCCTCCTCTGGGTCACACGGCCGGTTCGAACCAACTGATTGGTGGTAGGCATCCTAACCTCCATAATGGAGCCCATAGACACATCATTAGGTCCACAGGCTAATCAATTCACAAACATTCATATTTAAAATAATTCTCTCGTGATGTCAATTCGCATCACGCCACCTCGGCCTCAGAAACACTTACCTCCTCTACCTCGGGCTCCTCTACCTCCAACTCCATCTCGGAATATTTCGCCAATCCAGTGCCCGCAGGTATCAATCTCCCCATAATCACGTTCTCCTTGAGTCCGACAAGTTTATCCACCTTCCCGTTAATGGCCGCCTCGGTTAGAACTTTCGTCGTCTCCTGAAATGAGGCCGCAGATATGAAGCTCTCCGTTGATAGCGAAGCCTTGGTGATCCCAAGGAGGAGTGACTCTGCAACTGCGGGCCTCCCGCTTTGTGCTATCATTTTCTGGTTCTCTTCTTCGAAGCGCCACTTCTCGACCTGGTCCCCGACCAGAAAGTCAGCATCGCCGACTTCCTTGATGCGTACCCAGCGCAGCATCTGTCGTACAATGACCTCAATGTGTTTATCGTTAATTCTCACTCCTTGAAGCCGGTAGATCTCCTGAACCTCATCCACCAGGTAATTGGCCAACGCCTTTTCTCCAAGGATGTTAAGGATATCGTGCGGGTTAGAAGAGCCCTGCATGAGCGGCTCCCCAGCCCCGACTCGATCTCCCTCGTGGACATTGATGTGCTTGCCCCTCTGGATCAGGTATTCCCTGGGTTCTCCTACATCAGGGGTAACCACCACCTTGCGCTTTCCCTTGGTATCCTTACCGAAAGAGACCACACCATCGAWSYCGCCCACCAAGTCTTTAAGAAGTTGTAGGGATCTTAGAGCAAACGTACCCTGCCTTGGGGCGTCGAAGCGAATCGGCGCTCCCTGGCGGGCGATATGTGAATCATTCGACAAGGCTCAACCCAGGCTTTGCGTCCAACTTCTGTTTCTAAGTTAGGGCTGTTGAATAATACACGTCAATAGCCAATACACGGTCCAGATGAGCCCCACATCGTCGGTGGAAGGGAATGTTCAAAAAAGTCCGTCCAGCAAGGCCGCAGCCCTTTTGACGCGCGAACCCTAAGTACGTGAGCACGACAAAAGGGCGAGAACGCCGCTGGCGGCTTTTTCCAACATTCCCAAGTTTGAAGGCCACATCCTAGCAAAAGTCCGCATTAGCACGTGGTAAGGTGTGCGATTAAACGTTCAGCCAATTCGTGAGATTGGGGGAGGACTTGCGATGCTGATTTCAACAAGTCTTCTGCTGTGGTACCTGCCAGTTGGACATCCTTCGCGCATTCGCGACACAAAGCTTCGACACCTTCTGGTTCCAATTCCAAATGAAACAATAAGCCATAGGTCCGTTTCCCAAACCGGAACGCTTGAACGGGATAGTGTTCTGATGAGCCGAGGAGAATCGCTCCAGGCGGAAGCGTGAGTCCTTCACCATGCCACTGAAAGACCTCGAGGGTTGGAGGGAACATGCCAAAAACTGGGTCCGTGTCTTCTTCCACGGTGAGTGCGATGGGCACAGGGCCAATTTCAAGTCGAGGGCCTGGGTTGACCTGTCCACCCAAGGCTTTCGCAATGAACTGTGAACCCAAACAGACGCCTAAAACCGGAACCTCTGCCTTTATGGTTTGTCCAATAAATGCGAGTTCCTCTCCAATCCACGGATCGGCATCGTTGACTGACATGGGACCGCCCATCACAAGCAATAAGTCGGGAATATCTCCCGGAATTCCTTCCGAGGGGACGAGTGTTCTTTGAAGAGTTATGCCGCGCTTTTCCAGATATGGCTGGAATACGCCGGGTCCTTCAAAGGAAACATGTTGCAAACAGAGAGCCTTTTTCATGGTAGCCGAGCAAAGAGATGGGAGTAGTACGAAGAAGAGGACAGATCCTAAGAAAGGGAATGGCCGTTTTTGGCATTCACGCATTCGACCAAATACCAAAAACGCATGGGATTCATTTTTTCTTTTTTTGAAACTTGGAGGGTAGTGCCTTCGAGCACATGGTGTAAGGATAAATCCGTGCGGAATCCGATTCGCTGACACATGGGGGAAATCAGTTTTTCCACCGCGGCGATAAATTTATTCCCATTGCTAAAGTGGTTCAACATGACGATTTGGCCACCCGGTCGGCAGACGCGAATCATTTCGGAGACGACTTGGCGATAATCGGGGACCGCAGAGACGACGTAGGCAGCCATGACGATATCAAACGAATTATCGTCAAAATCCATTTGTCCGGCATTCATTCGTTGAAGGGTTACGTGGTTGAGCCGATGTTCATCAATCCGTTCCTGCGCAACCTTTAACATGCCCTCTGAAAGATCGATGCCGGTGATATTGCAATGCGTGGGATATAAGGGGAGGGCCATTCCCGTGCCTACTCCAACTTCCAGCACGTTGTCGTTCGGTACGATACGCAAACCTCTGACCGCTGACTCGCGGGACTGATTAAAGGCTTTCCCAAATATCTTGTCGTAGACAGAGGAATAATTGGTGTAGACCCGTTCAAGACTTTCAAGATTCATGGTTTCTTCTTGTTGAGACATACACATTCCCACACACGGCCMTGGCYTATTTGAGCCTTGGTCCGGTCACTGTTAAAATATTCAGGAGTTGTTARRGCGGAACCTRTTGTTCTGTAACGCTTTTTGKTGGCCMKCCCGAGCAAAAGGCGGGGYTACTGTAACCGACTTYCCACTATGAGTCAACTCCTGASGTGACCGGTGTTGCATGGGTGGTGAAGTTTGACTTGGGAGAATGTGTCTGGATATTTGAAACCCAAGATCCGCGATGGATTTATTTCGGGCATAAAAAAACCTCGTTGATTTGCTAAGATATGGGCGCCCACCCACTTAGCCACTCCTCACCAACGAGATGAAACCAATGATGCCACAAACCATTCTGCCGTTCAAGCTCGAGCCCACCGACGAGCAGCTCACCGCCCATGGAGGCCTGGCGCTGTTCGGGGAGTTTCTGCATGCGATGAATGTGCCCCGGCAACTCAATGCGGCCTTGCCCGCGCCAGGGAGCCGCGTCGGCTATCACCCCGCCAGCACTATACGCTGATTGCGACGAACCGAGACGGGCCCCCCGAGGCGATTGTCCGGTGGTATAACCAGCGAGGTGAGACCAGTGAGAATCGCATCAAAGAACTGAGGAGTGGCTTTGGCATGGAACGGCTTCCGTGTGGGACTTTCGCGGTCCATGCCGTCTTCTTTCGCATTGGCGGGTTGGCCTACAACCTGTTTGTGTTGTTCAAGTTGTTGGCTTTGCCCCGTACCTGGAGTCGGTGCCAAGTGCGCTGACGGTTGTAGCAGATGGCGAGCAAAGTGGTACGGCATGCCGGCGCGGTGATCCTCAAAGTTCAGCAATGGCTGTGGGGCTTGTGTGAGGAGATTCGGACGCGCTGGGCGGAAGCCGCCCAGACTTAAGCCGGGGCAGGGGGCCGCACAGAGAAGAAGGAAGCAGGAAGGGAGTGGTCTGCCCGTAAAAGGCCGGTCAATCCCATCCTAGGGAAGGCAACCCTTGAGGTGGCCTCGAATCCACCCAGACCATTGACTACGCGACGGTGCTAGGGGGTGGAACACCGGGGTTTCGCCAAAGGACCTCTGTTAACCCAACCCATCGCGGATCTTGGGTTGAAAAGGAGGAGGGGACTTTTTTACAATCCCCATTCACGATATGTGCAGTGTGTGTTTTTGAATCGTTTACCTAACATTTATACAACACGAAGGAGCAAGCACATGAGCCTAATGGATACCATCTCCCATTCCACAATTTGGCAAGGGCTCGGTGCGATCTTTTTGGTCAGTGGTTTCTTGGTTTCTCCGGCGTTCGCCATTGACGTTGATCTGACCTTGGAGCAAGGTAAACACCTCATGGCGTTTGCCCGTGAACCCATGGAAAAGGCTTCTTCCAACGATGAAATGTTTAAAATTATCAAATTGGCTGATAAAAGCTCCCGCATCGGAGATGATCCTGAAACCAAACCCTGCGGAAGCAGCGCGATCCTACGAACGAAAACCTATTGGTTCGAATATTTTGGACGAGAAGAAGGACGACGGTCTAAGGTGGCACAAGAAGACGTCCGGATGCCTGAAGCCAAAGTCCGAGAAATTCTGAACATGCCCAATTTGGAAATTGAAATCGGGTTGTGCGGGCAGGAAGAATTTTTCGCGGAGGGTGCGGATGTGGCGTTGCAACAGGGCTCGAAGAATATCATGCCGACGGATAAAGGAAAGCCCAGCCGTGGACGAAAAATTCCTGGTTCCGAAATGAATTTCGTCTCTCGATTTTCCGCACGATTTTCGTACCAGGATTTTGATCCACAGGCTCCAACGAAGATCGTGGTGTTTTTCCCGGATGGCAAACTCATTAGCTTGGATGCGGACTTTTCTAAGATCAAATAGTCTGGGACAGAATTCGGGCAGAGCGTGGTCTGAGTGTGGAGCTAAGGTCCCGGGCAGAAATACACTGAACAAATCTGAAACTCGAATATCGAAATCCGAAACAAATCCGAAATGCCAAATTCGAATTTTTTAAATGTGTCATGCCGACTTATGGAGACAGGCCTTTTTGTTATTTGAATTTGTTTCGGATTTCGAGATTCGTATTTCGAGTTTAAGGCATTTGTGCGCGGATCCTACACATCCTTCCCACGGTCCTCAGTCGTTCCTTCAAGCTCAGCCATGCGTAAAGTGTACAGGTGACGGTACAATCCCCCCTGTTGCAATAAACTCGTATGGGTGCCGGCTTCCACAATGACCCCCTTATTCAACACCAAGATCTGGTCAGCTTCTTGGATGGTGGTGAGACGGTGAGCGATGACCAGGGTTGTCCGCCCGGTGAACAAACGGCTCAAGGCTTGTTGAACTAACAATTCCGACTCAGAATCGAGGGCCGAAGTTGCCTCATCAAGAATGAGCAGCCGCGGGTCTTTGATGATGGCTCTTGCTATGGCAATGCGTTGGCGTTGTCCCCCGGAGAGATTAATGCCCTTCTCTCCAATCATCGTTTGATAGCCGTCGGGGAATCCTGAAATGAAATCGTGTGCGTTGGCCGCTTGGCTGGCATGAATAACATCCTCTTCCGAAGCGGTTTCTCGTCCATACCGAATATTTTCGAAAATGGTCTCGCCAAACAAAATGGTCTCTTGCGGTACGAGCGCGATTTGGCGATACAAGCTGTTGAGCGTGACCTCACGCAAATCCAAACCATCAATGGAAATGCTCCCTGCTGTGGGATCGTAAAATCGATGCAGCAAATTCGCAATCGTGCTTTTGCCGGAACCGGTTGGGCCAACTAAAGCGACGAACTCACCTGGCCGTATTTCGAAAGATAAATCGGAAAGCACAGGTTGCCGTGGGTCATACGCAAAGCTCACTCCGGAGAATTTCACATGGCCCTTGAGGGTGGGCAGCGTGATGGCCTGGGGATGATCAGTCACCTCTGGCTGGGTGTCCAGCAGTTCAAACACTCGCTGCATGGCACCTTGCGCTTCTTTGACTTGAGAAAACATCCGAGCGGCTGAACCAAATGGGCCGATTAAAATGCCAGCAAACAGGACGAAGGCCAACAGGTCGCCCGGTGTCATGGAGGCATCGATGACTTGTTTGCCACCGTACCACAACACCATTCCCGCCATGATGAAGGTCAACAACGTGATGGTCGGAATGAACACTGAGAGAATCGCCGCTCGTCGAAGTGTCATGCCAACTAACCTCTGCAAGGCCACCTTGAATCGGCTGTGTTCCCGTGAGGTTTGGACAAACGACTTGACTACGCGAATTCCCGAAATGACTTCTTCAATCAGCGTGGTCAGAGCGGCGGTTTGGTCTTGAATGTTGGTTGAGAGAGCCTTGAGGCGCTTTCCAAACAGCCGTGCAACCAACACCAAGGCCGGTAAGAGCAAAAGAATGAGCAGACACAATTTCCAATTCATGTACAACAAAAAAGCGATTCCGCCTATAAATGTTACGAGATGTTTGGCCGAATCAATGGGGGTTTCGGCTACCAGCGTTTGAATGACGCCCACATCATTCATGAGGCGGGACAATATTTCACCGGTCCGTCGTTTGGCAAAAAAATTCAGCGATAGCTGTTGTAAATGGTCGAATAGGTGAGTGCGAAAATCTGCCATGATGTGTTGGGACAATCGTGTGGTGACATAACTTTGTCCCATGGCCAGACCGCTCTGTCCGACCGCAATGGCCAGAAAGATCACGATGGTGTGTGTCATGAGGTCCACATCCCGTTGAACCGTGACAATGTCCCATAACTTTCCTGCCAAACGAAGCAGAATCAGGTTGAGGGTGGCCACCCCCATAACCATGAGGCCGGCTCCCACCATGTGAGAAAGGTACGGGCGAATGAAAGGAAAAAATCGTGAATAAATCGACATGGGAATGTGACAAGCCGTTTAGAATGACCTGCCCAAGAAAGGCACAAGGACTCGGAGGATAAGGTTCATAACAGGAGAGAAGTTGGGGAGAAAGGAGCGGATAAAAAAAGAGGAGGATTATTCTAATTGCGTGACGGACTCAATCATGTTTTTATTGAGGGCGACGAAGTCGGCTTGTTCTTTTCCATCGATTGTCACATCGGTGAGGGTGATGAAAAATACGGCCTCATCGTTGAACAAATCTGAAACTCGATTGCGCATCGAGGGAATAAACAAATTCCCTATGTAGGTGCTGAGAGCCGTCCTCACTCGGATTTTCGTTCGTTTTCCCAGCTGCATCCTCCCTCACCCGGATATGAGATGATTCATTAATTCCGTCTTCGGGCAAATTTCATGCGTCGGCGAAGCTTCTTGTGCTTATGCTTTCGCATTTTTTTGCGCCTTTTCTTAACAACACTCGACATTCGTACTCCTTAATAATTCCTCTCCAAGGAATGTGCAGCCGCGAACTTGTTGATTCTGACAAAGGGCGAAATGCTCATGCCCCGAGACGGATGGTAAGACTTGAGAGGTATCACAGGGTCCTCAGTTGTGTCAAGAAATTTAGGGGTTGTTGAAAAAGTCCGCCAGCCTTCGCCAAGGCTATGGCAGGCAGGCCAGCGGCGTTCTTGGGCCTTTGTCGTGTTCACGTACTCACCTACGCTCCGCGTGCCAAGCCTACTCCGCCGAAGTGGCTACGAAGGCCGGGAGCCCCTGCGGCCTTGCCTGTGGAAGGGCGCGTCTTAGCGCGCCTGGGTTGGGCGGG
>LXTH01000194.1 GCA_001643555.1 Nitrospirae bacterium SPGG5
TACTTTGACGTATACCAGGCACCCCTTATGTGATATGCATCACACGATTCTGACAACTATTTCTCTATACTCTCTATTCAAGAGGTGTTGTGTGAACAGAGTGCGGCCAAAGGGTTTTCACCTCCGTTCGTCATCCCCCGCACACACCGTTTACCCTGAACGACCGTTAGGTGTCTGCGCCTCCTTTGGCCACATTCCCTCTGGCTTTTCCGTGTATTGACATCCCATACAAGATGACCTACGGTCGTCCTWTTACCRMAGTTAGGTGCAAAACTGCCSTTTYTAGGTTARATCCGTAGTGTACATTCTGAACCCTCCGATATCATGACTCGCACMTTCATCCCATCATCGTTTCTGATTCTTGTAACCTTTTTGATYGGGGCCTCCCAYTCCTGGGRASAGACTGAACTGTTTGAAGTTGAAYTGGCACGAYATATTGTCAACCGAACACCCATKAGCCCATACACACCCACCGTGTATTGCGAAAAAGACAAWAACCGGAATGCGCCGCTTCCGGTTATTAATACCACCAGTGATCATCAGGTGGTGTTTTGGAATCGCGTGRCATCAGCCACGCCAAAAATCTTYCACCATWMCTGGCATAAAAAAACCAGTGATGGATGGGAACCGATGGCGCATGTTCGTCTCAAGGTGCAAAAATCTTCCTCGTTTCGGATTTGGAGYACGAAAGAAATTCAYCCCAMGCTGCATCTTGGAGAATGGATGATCGTCGTGTCCTTAGACAGTGAGCCCAAAGAGGTGTTATGTATTGCACGATTTATCGTCGAGCAGTCCGTGAACACCAACTCACCCTCTTCAAAGCGATAGCGACACTCCAGCCATCTCTTAGACAACTCTTTCACGGGTGTGACCACACCGAGCCTTAGGACCTGAGAGAAAATAACTTGGACACTATCGCGCCAAGATTTGGGTCGGATTTGGACGGAACGATTGAGGAAAACCCGAGACATAGCACAGCTATGGTGAGGGTGTTTCGATTGAGGCCCGTTCAAAGATGGCCCGAAGATTGGATGCGAGATGTCCAAGTTATTTTCTCTCAGGTCCTCAGACCCCGGACCATCCGAAGACCCTGGTGGGCACGGGCATTATAATGTGCCACCCTGTCCTTGTAAAGTATTGTCATTGCAATGCTTTTCCTTCCTTGACATTCATTTTTTCCTTCACCTAGTATCCAGCTTCCCCATGATTTAAGCCCAGTTGAAAATTTCAACACAATCGTCAACCACACCAAAAAATGTCGAATTGACATTGCTAAGGTTATTTCATCTATGTCTGAAGAACTTGCCCTAGATCCCCAGAATGTGAAAATCCCCGATACCCTTCCRCTGATCCCMGTCAGGGATATCGTGGTRTTCCCGTACATGGTRCTCCCRTTGTTTGTCGGCCGCGACATGTCGATTAAAGCGATCGARGCCGCACTCGGKGGAGACCGAATGGTRTTTTTAGCGACTCAGAAATCGCACGAMACGGAAACACCCGGCCCCGAGGAAATCTTTWCYRTTGGAACCGTGGGCATGATCATGCGGATGCTCAAACTCCCGGATGAGCGGATYAAAATTCTCGTTCAAGGTGTYAYGAAAGGAAGGATCACCGAATACMTCCAGAGCAATCCATACTATTCRGTTCAGRTTGATCAACTCCCGGCGATYCCGGCCAGYCCACCGTCACTCGAAACGGAAGCCGTRCTTCGYACCGCMAAGGAAACCTTRGACCGMTTGACCAGCCTCGGRARGRTGTTGATGCCAGATGTGATGGTCGTGATTGAAAACCTGGATGAACCGGGAAGGTTGGCYGACATCATCATTTCGAATCTCGCCCAAAAAGTCGATGTGACCCAGGAGATTTTGGAAACCGAAGATCCCCTTGCCCGCTTGAAGCAAGTGACCGACATTCTGCAAAAAGAAATCGAAGTGATGTCGATGCAGCAAAAAATCCAAGCTGAGGCCAAGGGCGAAATCGATAAAACCCAACGAGAATATTTTCTTCGCGAACAACTCAAAGCCATTCAAAAAGAACTGGGTGAACTCGATGAACGCGCGGAAGAAGCCGCGGAATTTCGCAAACGAATTCAAGAAGCTGCCATGCCCGAAAAAGTGTTAAAAGAAGCCGAAAAACAACTGAAGCGACTGGAAAAAATGCACCCCGACACCGCGGAAGCGGCGACGGTTCGAACCTATTTAGAGTGGCTGGTTGAAATTCCCTGGAGCAAAGCCTCGGACGATAACCTGGATATTCCCGCCGCGCATAAAGTGCTCAACGACGACCACTATGACCTGGAAAAAGTCAAGGAACGGATTTTGGAATACCTGGCCGTTCGAAAATTAAAAAAGAAACTCAAAGGCCCAATCTTGTGCTTTGCAGGCCCACCTGGGGTTGGCAAAACATCCCTGGGCAAATCGATTGCACGTGCGCTAGGCCGAGAATTCGTTCGCATCAGCCTTGGCGGGGTTCGGGATGAAGCAGAGATCCGTGGACACCGCCGCACGTATGTCGGCGCGCTTCCCGGACGCATCATGCAAGGGATCAAGCAAGCCGGCACCAACAATCCTGTTTTCATGCTTGATGAAATCGATAAGGTCGGTATGGATTATCGCGGGGACCCCTCCGCCGCCCTGTTAGAAGTGTTGGACCCCGAACAAAACCACGCGTTTTCCGACCATTACTTGGGAGTCCCATTTGACCTCAGTAATGTCATGTTCATCACCACCGCCAACGTGATTGATCCCATCCTTTCCGCCCTGCGCGATCGTATGGAAATCATCGCAATCCCCGGTTACACGGAGGAAGAGAAACTGGGCATTGCCCGTCGCTTCTTGCTACCCCGCCAACTGGAAGAACATGGGATTACGGAAAAGCATTTCCGCCTCATGGACCCGGCCCTTCAACGAATCATCAGTCACTATACCCGCGAAGCGGGAGTCAGAAACCTCGAGCGAGAAATCGCCAATGCCATGCGCAAAGTCGCCAAGCGTGTCGCCGAAGGAAAAGTCAAACTCCACACGATTACCCCAACGTCCCTGCAAAAATACTTGGGCGTCCCCAAGTATATGCCGGAAACCGAGAAAGAAAAAGATCAGATTGGTGTCGCCACGGGCCTTGCCTGGACCGAATCCGGGGGAGAAATTCTGCACATCGAAGCCACGGTCATGAAGGGGAAAGGCCAGTTAACGCTGACCGGACATTTGGGAGATGTCATGAAAGAATCGGCGCAAGCGGCGTTGAGCTACGTTCGGTCACAAGCCCAACGACTCGGCATTAACCCCGATACCTTCTCGAAAACGGATATCCACATTCATGTCCCCGCAGGTGCCATACCCAAAGACGGGCCCTCGGCGGGCATTACCATGGCCGCGGCCATTACCTCGAGTTTAGCCAACATCCCGACTCGGCATGATGTCGCCATGACCGGCGAAGTCACGTTAAGAGGACGCGTGCTCCCCATCGGCGGACTCAAGGAAAAAGTCCTCGCAGCCAAACGGGCGACCGTCACCAATATCATTATTCCTAAACGCAATGAAAAAGATTTGGAGGAGCTCCCCAAACACCTCCTCAAAGAGGTCCACTTCATTTTCGCGGAAACGATGGATGATGTGTTCCAAGCCGCCCTTCATTTACCTCCACATATGCGGAGAAAACTGAAACCGGTCAAAGCCCCGCACACAAAATCCAAAACAATCAAATCGCTGCGTTCCCGAGCATCAACGGCGAATCAGAAAAAACGCGTGGCGGCGGCTCCTACGCGCCGCGCAAAAGCGAACCAGACTCTTTCCCCACCCCATTCCTCACGATGACACCTGCGTCGCGGCCATCAACGCTTCACGCCCTCGGAGAATTTGGCCTTATTCGCGACCTGCACAAACATTGTCACACACTCGGTTCCGAGGTCATCCAAGGCATTGGAGATGATGCCGCCATTCTGCGCACCTCACCCAAGGAATCCCTTCTTGCCAGCACCGACCTCGCCATTGAAGGAGTCCACTTTGATTTAGCCTTTGAATCATTACAAGACGTGGGCTATCGAACCGCCGTGGCGAATATCAGTGATATCGCCGCGATGGGGGGCATCCCAAAATTTCTCCTTGTGGCTTTAGCAATTCCGCCTTCGTATTCGATACACAATGTGCGAGCATTGTATCAGGGATTTAAAAAACCATGCCGGCAATACAATATTTCTCTTGTCGGAGGCGATACCTCTACATCGAAGTCCGGCCTGTTTCTTTGTCTCACCATCCTGGGACATGTGAGAGCCAATCGTGCATTGACCCGTCAAGGCGCCAAAGTAGGAGATCAAGTGTACGTGACCGGCACATTGGGCGATTCCAAAGCCGGGCTTCAGATTTTGCAACGCCAAAGGAAACAGAAAAAAACTACTACCCATCAGCCATATGAAACATTTCTCAAAAAGAGACACCTGCGCCCGACACCGAGACTGGCCATCGGACAGCATCTTTCCCAGGGTCGTCTTGCCCATGCGGCCATTGATGTCTCAGATGGACTTTCAGGAGATATCCACCACCTCTGCCACGCGAGTTGCGTCGGAGTCGAATTGTGGGCCACTCACCTTCCCATTTCGCGTCAATGCCATGCCTACGCGGCAGCGCATCGTGGTAACCCCATTGACATAGCGCTGGAGGGGGGGGAAGATTACGAGTTACTGTTTACCATCGACCCTCGAAATCAAGGCAGAGTAACCGAGCTCTCTCACACGCTCAAGACCACCATGACCTGTATCGGGGAAATAAAGCCGAAACCCTTTGGCCTTAGGCTCAAGTTAGAAGACGGGATCAACCGAAAAATCATGAGACAGAGTTACGATCACTTTTCCACTAAAACCTGAGTAATCCAAAACTGTGTTTTCACTCGCATCCATTCGTTCTCAACTCACTCAAGTCTTACACCTTCAAGAATCGCCGCACCGAACCGCGCTGGCCTTTGCGCTGGGAGTGTTCATTGCCTTTAACCCAACCTATGGACTTCATACCCTCTCTGCCATATTTTTCGCATGGGCCTTTCGCTTAAATTTTGCCGCCGTACTGCTAGGAAACTTTGTGAATAATCCCTGGACCACCGTGCCAATTCTTGGGGCCACCATGTGGACCGGCTTTCTGCTTCTCGGCATGCCGGAACTTCCAGCCATTTCTTGGGACAATCTTTCAACGGAAGCCCTCTACGAAGTCGTCATGCCCTACCTCTTACCCTCTACCATTGGCGCCTGCACGCTGAGTCTTTTGGGTGCGTTGATTGCATACCCTTTAGGACTGCTCCTTATCTCCCGGCACCGAAAACACCACGTCGTGGGCACAAACGATCCTGCTAGTTGTTCAGAAAAGCCAGCCTAAGTTATAGTCCAGTTCCATAAACTCGAAATCCGAATATCGAAATACGAAACAAATCTAAAATTCTAAATTCGAATGTTCCAAACGGATCATCGGGTCTTTGTTTCGGACTTATGGATTCGTGTTTCGGATTTATTCCCAGACTTTGGTCATTTGAATTTGTTTCGGATTTCGATATTCGAGTTTCGGATTTAGTCTATTGTTCTTCCGCAATCAGCGAGGAATATTTTAGTTAATTCAAAAAGCTATCGGCCGCCTATAACCGAACATCCGCCCCCCATGCCATACCCACTGTTGAACCACATATCGCTCATTGCCGACCCGATTCATCAATACATCCAATTCACCGTTCCTCTAGAGACCTCTCCCTCTCAGGAAACCACTGAGAAGGACCTCATCGATTCACCGTGGGTCCAACGGCTTCGATACATCTATCAATTACAGAGCGCACGATGGGTCTATCCCTCGGCGGAACATAGTCGCTTTCAGCATTCACTGGGGGCCATGCACCTGGCTGGCCGATTCGCGCAACAAGTGTATTCGAGTCTTGCCCTCACTGATCCAGAGACTCCGTCCCTTCCGTTTATCGAAGAACTCCTCCGCGTGACAGCCCTGTTACACGACGTGGGGCATGGCCCCTTCTGCCACTTTTTTGATCATCACGTGTTAAACCATTTTGGGCTATCACATGAGTTGGTCGGACAGGTCATCATACGAGAGCATCTGGGTCCAATCATTAAAAAGTTACGACGTAGTCCGTCTGGAGCGTTTGCGCAAGGAGAGGAACTCGATCCTGACTATCTCGCATTCCTCATTTTGAAAGATCCTCAAAAAAAGAGTCAGGGATACCCGTATTGGCTTCGACTCCTCCAGCCACTGATCGGTGGACTCTTTACAGCGGACAACTTCGACTATGTGTTACGCGACTCGTATATGTGTGGGGTAGCCGTAGGCCCGGTTGATATCGACCGGCTCATTCACTATACCCTCATCACTCGTAAAGGGGTCACCCTGCATAAAAATGGGCTTTCGGCCCTCCAGATGTTTTTAAATGCCAGGCTCTATCTCTATTCCAATGTGTACTTCCACCGCACTACCAGGGCCATCGATCTTCACTTGCGCGAAATATTTTATGACACCATGCAACTCATTTTTCCGCACCACCCCCTTCAACGAATCAAACAGTACCTGCAACTCACCGACTGGTCACTATTGGAACAGGTTCGGACATGGCCTTCTTCCCGGAATCGAAACAAGCAACGGTTAGGACAGGAATGGGCTCAAATCCTGGGGAGAAAAGTGAAATGGAAGATGGCCTATAGCGCCTTGCTCTCCTTACAGGACTATCAGGAAAGAGGCTCAGCAACCGATGCCGTCGCGCTTGAAAATAAGATCCGAAAAAAACTTCCCCGCCATCTCGCCACCACCATCTTTCGCGTGGATATCGCCAGCAAGGATACCCGCCCCATCAATGTCCTCAACATGGGACAGTTTCAATTTTATGTCTACGACCCAGCCACCAAAGCCGTGGAAAAAGAAACCCTCCGCGAGCTATTCCACTACCTCCCCTCRCGGATCGTGCAACTYCGCATATTTTCAGAAGATCACCGCGCCGATACCGCGTTAGCTCAGGCCRCGGAAAAAGCCCTCCACACATCACGAAAAGTTTTTGGTTCTTCCGACAGTAGCATAGATAAACAGTACGGCTGATCGTCCTTGAGTTCCCCTCCTTTGTCAGGAGGGGCGGAGGGGAGGTAGGCTCTTTAGGGTGTTAACTGGCTGGTTCCATCATGGCTTCTCAATGGCCAAGGACTCTACCTCACCTCGCCTCTCCTTACAAAGGAGAGGGATCAGAAACAGGCTGGGAACGACTCATGGAAAACACGGAAGGCCCCAGTTTTTTAATGAATGCGCGAACAAGAGCCTAAGGAACGCAAGTGGTTTCCAGGGAAAAGTTCTTCGAGTCGGAGTGAAGGTCCTCACGGGATGTGGAATCGACATGACTCTTGGTTGAACCAAACAGATCGGTCCATATCAGCCTCGCCTCACGCAAGACAGCCCAATATGGGCCTTCCAAAACTGAGACAAAATCCCATCCCATCTTCGGGACACCTTTGGACGCGCCTCAATCGAAAAAGCCTCAACATAGCGGTGCGATG
>LXTH01000152.1 GCA_001643555.1 Nitrospirae bacterium SPGG5
ACAGCGCCGATGGGTGGAAGAACTCCAAACTTTAGAGCTAAAGAGAGAGGTAGCGGGAACTTCTAGAATAGAAGGGGCCGAGTTTACCGAACAGGAACTTGAGAAAGCGTTAAAAGAGACACCAGACCAACTTTTTACTCGCTCACAAAGGCAAGCTCATGCCGTAGTCAATACTTACCGCTGGCTTTCTAGTTTACCTGAAGACTATCCGTTAAACGGAGACTTAATTAAAGATATTCACCGAAGAATTGTCACTGGCGCCGATGATGATCATTGTGGACCAGGCCGAATTAGAAGACAAAATGAAAATGTAAATTTCGGAAGCCCTAGGCATCGTGGAGCCGAAGGTGGTGATGAATGTGAACTGGCTTTTAACGAATTTTCAAAAGCACTTCAGGGAGAATACCAAGAACATGATCCAATAATTCAAGCAATGGCAGCACATTATCATATAGCCGCTATGCACCCTTTCTCTGATGGGAATGGTAGGACTGCTAGAGCAGTAGAAGCTTTAATGCTCCAACGGGCAGGTCTTCGCGATATTTGTTTTATTGCAATGTCTAATTACTACTACGATGAGAAAAACTCCTACTTGGCTGTCCTCGCTCAAGTCCGACAAGGAGGACATGACCTTACCCCATTCTTTCAATTTGCGCTGGAGGGCCTATTCACTCAAAGTCAACGGGTAGTGAGGGAAATTCAACATCAAATAGCGAAAGTTCTTTATAAAAGCACAATGTTTGAACTCTTTAAAAGACTCAAGTCTCCCAAGAAGCGCTTAATTGCAGAACGACAAATGGAGATTTTGAAGTTACTTTTAGAAGTTGAGTCAATGGACTATCACGCTTTTTGGAAAAGGATAAAGGGAGTTTACGAAAAACTAAAAGATCCGGGGTCTGCCATGATTCGGGACCTAAACAATCTCATTTATTTGAAGGCTATTAACATTAAAAAAATTAGCGAAGATCAGTATAACCTTTCTGTCAGATTAGAGTGGCCCAAGGAAATTACAGAATCTGATTTCTTCGCTAAAATCAAGACTCTTCCCAAGGCAAAAACGCTATCGTTCTTAGGGTAATCCCCCTACCATAACCAAAACCAACACTGCCTGCTTCACCGATTGCGATTCAGGAGTCTCGGAGGCCAGGAGTTGGGATCGGGCATGAGTATTGCTATTAATTATGGTTCGGCCTCACAGCACCCGTTTAAGCGCATTACTTGTTTTTTGGGTATTTCTCCCGCCTTCGGGCGCGGCGGAGCCTCGGTGCCGAATTCGACTATTCGGCGAGCACTGTTTGAGCGGAGCGAGTTGCGCAGCCATATAATTCGGTGCCGGGGCGGAGTTCACCCGGAGGGACGCGCACGGGCGGTATTGGTTTTGGGCACTTTTGCCGAAACAAAAGGGACTCGTCGCGCGGGGCCGAAACCCCGCTTTAAAATTATTCCCGAATCGCGTGGGATCGCTTTTGGGCATAGGCTTCGCGAACGGCTCCATACATGTCGAGCGTGGCGACTTCTACCCCTTCGTATCGTTCGAGATTCTGTGAGCGGTCGTTCACGATTTCGGTCGCGCGCACTGAAGCTTGCGGGAGAAAGGGCAAAAAATAAGTTAAAGGATCGAGAAGCACATCCCAAACCGTTCCGATTCCATCCCGAACAGTCGTTGGAGGAAGAAACGGCAGGATGAGATAGGGACCGGGTTGCACGCCATGCTTGGCAAGGGTTTGACCAAAGTCTTCCCCTGGGACAGCCTTAAGATCGAGGTAATCGCCAGCCACGTCAAACAACCCCGCGACACCCACCGTGCTGTTGACCACAAACCGCCCGACCTCGATTCCGGCGTTCTCCCATTTCCATTGCAACAGATCATTCACGGTGCGTGGGACGAACCGAATGTTTGTAATCGCCCGACCAATGGCCCGTTCAACAGGATCGGGTACCAGCCAGGCATACCCCGTGACCACCGGCTTTAACACATACCGATAGACTTGCATGTTAAACGAAAACACTTTGACATTCATGGGCTCCCAGGGGTCATGGATGACCTCTGTTTGCGCGTCGTCACTAAAGGGACCTGGGTAGGTGTCTTTCACAACCATTTCTTCTAGCCGCTGAACGTCTGGCTCGATGAATTCGTCTGTTTCCAAGCTCGAAGTCTGGTCAATGTCTACTCTTGTCGCCACTTGTTGGGGGGCCTGTTCATCCGCCTGAGGATCGGCGTTTGAGGCATAGGAGCCCTGATTAATTCTGAGGGTATGCAGCCGTGATTCAGCATCGGCCAGTTGTTGGTCCAAACGTGTGGTTTGTTCGGCCAAGATCTTATTATTGAGGAGAATGTCGGCGGAGGCTTCGCGTGTCGCCCCGGCCTCGACCTGAAAAGGCAGAGCTACGATAAAACCGGTAGCGATGACACTGACAAGAAGCCCTGTGGTTTGTGCAAAATTTCTTCCTCCAAAACACCTAATCAATTGAGCTGTGGCCATGAATGTGGCTCCGTATGAATATAGCAAGCTTTTGTCTACCCCTGCCAAAAGTGGTTTCGTGTTCTCTTAGGAATGTTTTGCCAAATCCCCCCACTCCTCTTTCGGTTTATGCCGAAAGACCTTTATGAAGAATTTCTTTCACCTCCGAACATCATTTTTTTGTTTTGGGGATGTGTAGTGAAATTCTGATGAATACCGAGTCATGTATTCCTATGCCTGTTCATATTTGGAGAATGTTGAAAATGGGCGTCATTGTGGACGTGAAGCGGAAGGGTGGTCTTGATTTTTCATCTTGCCTCTTTTCGCATCACGCATTACCCTCCACTCATTATGTCCCCCAAAAAGCACGCTAGCGGACTTTTTCAACAGCCCCTGCTAGAATCCGATTGAATGTCTGATTCACCCCAACCACCCTCATCCGTAAATCAGCCATCCGAGGACCATCGCTCCATTGCCGGAGCAGCGGGTCTCATCGGTGCGGCAACTTTTAGTAGCCGCATCCTCGGCCTTATCCGTGACATCATTCTGGCTCGTCTGTTAGGAGCCTCAGCTTCGGCGGACGCTTTTTTTGTGGCCTATCGCGTTCCCAATTTGCTGCGAGAGTTACTTGCGGAAGGCTCGATGTCCTCGGCCTTCATTCCGGTGTTTACCGAATACCACACCCTACGCACCAAACGAGAGACGTGGGAATTAGCCAGTGCCGCATTTACCACACTGCTCTCCATCGTCACGCTGATTACGCTAATCGGGGTTGTCGTGGCGCCGACGATTGTCTGGCTCCTGGCGCCGGGTTTCCACGATGAGCCAACGCAATTGGAGATGACGACCATCCTCACGCAAGTCATGTTCCCGTATCTCATTTTTATCAGCTTGGCGGCGTTGACCATGGGGATGCTGAATTCGCTTCGAGCCTTTGCAGCCCCCGCGCTCGCTCCGGTGTTTTTTAATATCTGTGTGATCGCGGCGGCATTGTTCCTTGCTCCGTTGCTGGATGAGCCGGTGATTGGCGTGGCTATTGGGGTTGTGGTCGGTGGGCTCGCGCAGTTTGTGATGCAACTACCTAGTGTGCACAAACGTGGTTTTCTATTTCAATGGCGCTTTGATCTGAGCCATCCGGGAGTTCGGCGGATTGGGTGGCTCATCGTACCTTCGTTGTTGGGCACGTCCGTCACCCAGATCAACATTACAGTGAATACGATTCTGGCATCGTATTTTGATGGAGGGCCAACGTACTTATTTTACGGCATGCGGCTCATCCAATTTCCTCTGGGAATTTTTGGGGTCGCTCTGGCCACGGCAATTCTCCCCACGCTTTCCGCCCAAGCGGCCAAAGGATCGATGGATGAACTTCGGCAAACCGTAGGGTTTGGGTTGCGGATGATTTCGTTTATTATCCTTCCCGCCATGGCGGGGCTTATGTTGCTGCGGGTTCCCATCGTCCATCTCTTCTTTGAACATGGGGCGTTTACGGCGGCGGATACGGCAGGGACTGCGGTCGCGCTTCTTGGGTATGCGGTAGGGTTGTGGGCGTTTGCCGGTATGCGGATTATCGTCGCGGCTTTCTACTCGATGCAGGATACTAAGACCCCGGCCATTGCGGCAGTTACGGCGATGTTCATCAATATTTTATTGGCACTGTGGCTCATGGGTCCGCTCGAATATGCGGGATTAGCCTTAGCCACGGCACTCTCGGCCATGGTAAACATCACGATTCTCGTCTCCGTGCTTACCTCCCGCTTGGGAGGCATTGATTGGTGGCACTTTGGGCAATCATTCGGACGTGCCTTAATTGCGACCATTCCCGTGGTGTTGGCCTGTCTGTGGATTGCGAACTTGGCGGTGTGGCAGCGGGAAGACGAGTGGATCGCGAAAAGCATCATGCTCCTGGTAGGGATTGGGTTAAGTGTGACCGGATACGTGGGAACGCATGCCCTGTATCAATCTCAAGAACTGGATGTATTGTGGCAACTGGTTCAAACGAAAGTGCTACGCAGGAAATCCTCGGCAACATAATTTTTGCACGTGGCGGGACGAGGTAACACTTCATGAAGGCTGTGATCCAACGAGTCACTTCAGCTTCAGTGGAAGTTGATCACCAAATGATTGGACAAATCGATGAGGGTTTGCTAGTCCTTATCGGGGCCGCAAAGGGCGATACCTCTGTAGATGTCGACTACCTGGTTGAGAAAATTCCGAACCTTCGAATTTTTCCCGATGACGAAGGGAAAATGAATCGATCCTTGATGGACATGGGCGGCCAGCTTCTTCTTGTCTCGCAGTTTACCTTGTTGGGGGACATGCATCGTGGTAGGCGTCCGGGTTTTGATCAGGCGGCTCATCCAGACCAGGCCAGGCAATTGTATGACTCTGCCATTGCCAAATTTCGAGAAAAAGGGGTGCCGATTCAAACAGGCCAGTTTGGCGCGAACATGTTGGTTTCATTGAAGAATAATGGGCCAGTGACCTTTATTCTCGATAGTCGCAAGGAGGCTCCGGTAAAATAGATTAAGGAACTTTTTGCCCACTTCCGATAAGGGGGCTTAGAATCAGCTCGAGACTCTTTTTGGGCTACCTGGTGAATGGTTAAGTTGGAGGGAAGATTATGGAAGCGACGGTTCCTCAACATCATCCACTCAGACAATTGTTCGGCGCCCTTACCGAGCGCAATTTTACGGAAACCTTAGGGTGGCCTGATTTCAATGTCACCGACTACCTCTCAAATCTTCTCGTTGAATTCGCCCACATTGACCGGTTGCACAGTATTCAAAACCAGAAGGGGCAAACTGTCGAAACCGTCGTCGAACTCCTCTATGAATCTGAAGCTCACGGGGACAGCGACTCCTCAGAGCGGGAATGCGAAATCCACCGACATATTGGCGACTTCACGCTCTTTATTGCCGGGTTATTTCCGGAATACCTCCGTTACTTGAAATCCGGCGGGATGATTTACCACAACGATCATCTGGTGGACTATATGAAAGCCGGGAAACGCTCGTACAGCATCGTGGCTACCTTTCAGCAGGGTGAGTTCAAAGAACAGCCAGCCTTATTTCAAAAACTCTCTTCCAACTTTGAGCTGTGCGTCACAGGTCTGGGGTTTGTTCGCGAAGATCTGAACCGCATGGGCCATCCACCGTACCAACAAGCCAAAGACATTTTGCTGCATTAAAGCCGTGCCTCGCGCTCGCCCTCTCAGGGAATGTTGAAAAAAGCCGCCAGCCGCGTTGTCGCCCTTTTGCCGTGCTCACGTACGAAGCGTACGCTCCGCGCGCCAAAAGGACTGCGGCCTTGCTGGATAGACCCTTCGGAAAGACTCAGGCATGCTTTTTTGAACATTCCCTCCAACTGATGAGGTTCCGCTCATCCTGAGCATTAAATGGCTATGAGAGTGAAATATTCAACCGCCCCTCTCACAGTGCTCGTTCATGGTGGAGCCGGCGGCAAAAAACCCACTGCCGCCCAACGGTCTTGTCTCACTGAATCCCTCATCTCCGGCATGCACATTCTGAAAACCGGAGGCCTTTCTATCGATGCCATTGAGGTGATGATCCGTCTGATGGAAGGTTCTGGCTTGTTCAATGCTGGAATCGGTTCGCGTCTGCAGCTCGATGGCAGAAAACGTATGGATGCGGCCCTCATGGAAGGTGCAAACCTCAAGGCTGGGGCGATAGCCAGTATCGAGGGAATCCGACACCCTATCTCAGCGGCCCGCCTTGTCATGGAACACACCGAGCATGTTCTGTTGGTTGGTCATCACGCCACTCGCTTTGCTCGCCACTTTAAAGTTGAAAAAGACCGTTTGGGTTCTTCATCCCATCGTCAGAGGATAGCTTCATTAAGCCGAGAAAAAGAACGTTCGAAGACTTTCAAACTTTTTCGAGCCTTGACCCAATACGAAACCGTTGGAGCGGTGGCATTGGATAGCAAAGGAATAGTCGCTGCAGGAACATCAACAGGAGGCTATTCCATGATGCTCCCAGGCCGGGTCGGAGACTCCCCTTTGATCGGGTGCGGGGTCTATGCTGACAATACTTGCGGAGGAGTCTCAATGACGGGCAAAGGTGAATCCATCATAAAATTGGCCTTAGCGAAACATATTTTGATGGATATGAAGCAGGGAAACAGTCCGCGTGTGGCAACACGAAAAGCCTTGCGCGAACTCGTTCTACGGATTCAGGGCGAGGCGGGCGCGTTAGTCCTTGCTCCGGATGGACGATTCTCAATTCAGCACACCACTCGGTGGATGAGCGCCGGATTTTGGAATGGCCGAGGGAAGCCCACTGTCGCTGACAAGTTCTCCTAGCCGAATGTTCAAAAAGGTCTGTCCAGCAAGGCCGCAGGGTTGTTGGCGAGCGGAGCGTACACCAGTACGTGAGCACGACAACAACCCGAGAACGCTGCTGGCAGCCTTTTTCAACATTCGGCTAGGGCATGACATCGAGCTCGCTTAACACCTCCTCCAAGTGTCCATCGACTTTCACCTTGTGAAAGATATCATCAATCTTTCCGTTCTCATCAATGATAAACGTCGTCCGCTCAATGCCCATGAACTTCCTGCCGTAGAGGGATTTTTCCTTCCACACCCCGTAGGCCTGGAGCATCTTCTTGCTTTCATCACTGATCAAGGGAAAGTTGAGGTTAAATTTTTTGGCAAATTTCTTGTGGGATTCGACTGAGTCGCTACTTACACCAAGCACTTCGGCACCGATGCCCTGGATTTCATCAATCCCATCCCGAAAGGCACAGGACTCTTTGGTACACCCTGGAGTATCGTCTTTGGGATAAAAATACAGCACAACTTTTTTCCCTTTGTAATCCGATAGGCTCACGACTTTCCCTTCTTGATTCGGCAGCGAAAAAGCCGGGGCCTTTTGCCCGACCTTCAACTGCTTCGTG
>LXTH01000248.1 GCA_001643555.1 Nitrospirae bacterium SPGG5
AACCAGCAAAAATTGCACATGCCAAACCAATCAAAACGAAGAGTACTCAGCCCTTGGGGGATAAGTAACTCCGTGAGCCGAATATTGGTCCGACTGTCTTTGTTGGAAAGAAAACCGTGGCAGAGAATGACGGCGCTCGTCGTATCTTCGGCAGGTTCTGTTAAGATGGCCGAGGTCTGACCATAGGGGTGTTCAAGGGATAGAGTTGTCTGCCTGGCTTCCATGAAGAAATTCTGAACAACAGGTGTGGTGATTGTCAATTGGTTTGCGCAGAAAATCGTGAAACGGGAGGCGGCAGGCGGGAGATAAAGCTGTTCTTTTCCCCTTCCGTTTCCCGAAAACCATTCGTCATTTTCATGATGCGTGGATGGCCTAAAGGCCCTAAAGAACTTAACCGCTTTGAGGGAAAGAGGAAGACAGAAAAAAGAAATGATTGGTCGGTCCGTGTCCATGGCCAATGGCCAATCCGTGACGAATGGCCGACGTGGTATAGGTTTTTGCAGCTTCAATAGCATTGGCAATGGGTTTACCTAACGCCAGTTGGGCCGTGATGGCCGAGGCAAAGGTGCACCCGGTTCCGTGAGTCGTGGTTGTGTCGATAAAGTCGCCTTTAAACATTCGAAAGAATCGGCCATCATACAGAAGATCGGTTGCAGGGCGTTCCAGTAAATGGCCTCCTTTGATGAGGATGTGTTGGCAGCCGAGTTGGTGCAGAGTTTTTGCAGCTTGCCGCGCTTCTGCCAGGGTTCGAATAGTGGTTCCGGTCAACCGCTCAGCTTCGTGGATATTAGGGATGAGGAGATACGCCAAGGGAATGAGGTCTTGTTTCAGCCAATCAATGGCATTCGGTTGCAACAGTTCATGTCCACTTTTCGAGACCATGACGGGATCGACCACGAGCTTCGTGACGCCGTACTGCTTCATTTTCCGACCGACGAGTGCAGTGGTCGTGGCGGTCGAGAGCATTCCGGTTTTTACGGCGGCCACATCAAAGTCATCGAAAATGGCGTCGATTTGTGCCTCGATGATGGTGTCGGGAAGGTCGTGGATGGCGGTGACTCCCTTTGTGTTTTGCGCGGTAATTGACGTTATGACCGACATGGCAAACGTGCCATTGGCCGACATGGCTTTGAGGTCGGCTTGAATACCAGCGCCGCCTCCGGAGTCGGATCCTGCAATGGTCAAGACTTGCTTCATGAGGAAATGTAGGCGAGGTGTGAAAGGATCTTGAAAATCATTCAGCGTAGAGAGTTAAATTCGGAGCGAAGGGAATGTTCGTTGTGGAAACGGCAGGTAGAGAGTCTTCCTTTATTCAAGGTTTCTCCGCTACCTGCCCACATTGCATGGAATCGAAAGAATGCTGGACGATGGTGTCCCAGGCTTTGATTCCAAAAACGGAAAGCCTTGTTAATTCCCAGGGACGGCCATTATGGGCTGACGAGCATCTTCGTCACGTTGGCAGGTGCCTGTAGCGAACATACGTTGTCCATCCGTGGCATTGCTCGGAATTCGACCCATACATGCTTCTAAGGAATCTCCATACGTACCGGAAGCAACGTCCGAGCTGGAGGCTGAAGAGGTGGATCCGTATCCACTAGACCCTGAGCTTCCACCTTCCATCTGCATTTCAGCGCATCCAAACATGAGTAATGCTGCCGCAGAAATACCTAAGAAACTACGAAACAGAGAAAGCGTGTTTTTCATGAATTTTCCCTCCTTGTGCGTAACGACATGGCAATATAGTAAAGCCTAGATAAAAAGGCAAGGGTTCGTCTGGTTCATCATCCTGTTATCTTGACACTAGTGGCCTTTATTGCTACGTTCAAACCTTGTTGTTCTTAAGGTTCGCGCAAGAACAACTTCCCCTGTTTGGGCGTCGATCCATCCCGTCTGGCGGCGTTGTTCGTCCTTTCCATACGAGGAGTATGCGCAGTCCTCGGGCCTTGCCAGACAGATGTCACAGTACCCAAACAGGGGAAGTTATTTTTGCGGGAACCCTAAGCTGAAAAATTGAAGTTTTTACACTCATTCGGCCTTTCAAAATAGGCTTCTAACATCCCCTGTGACCGTTCAGGACCTCATCCTCTCTCTCCATCAATTCTGGGCTAACCAACACTGCATTATTTGCCAACCCTATGATTTGGAAAAGGGCGCCGGCACCTTTAATCCAGCAACATTTTTGCGGGTGTTAGGGCCCGAACCCTGGCGTGCGGCATATGTCGAACCCTGTCGTCGTCCTACTGATGGGCGGTATGGAAACAATCCCAATCGTCTCCAACATTATTACCAATACCAGGTGGTGATGAAGCCCTGCCCTGATAACATTCAATCTCTGTATTTGGAGAGTTTGGCTGCTTTGGGCATTGATCCGCGCAAGCATGACATTCAGTTCATTCAAGATGATTGGGAATCCCCGACACTCGGAGCCTGGGGTCTGGGATGGGAAGTGCGATTGGATGGAATGGAAATCACGCAGTTCACGTATTTTCAGGAAGCTGGTGGACAAGCGCTCGATCCGATCACGGTTGAACTGACTTATGGGACTGAACGCATCGCCATGTATCTACAGGAAGTGAATAGCGTCTATGACTTGCTGTGGACCACAGGCATGACTTACGGGGATCTCTTTCATGATGCCGAGGTCCAGTTCTCCACGTACAATTTCGAAGTGGCTGATGTCAGCATGTTGAGTGCGATGTTTACTTCATGCGAGGCTGAATGTCGCACACTCTTGGAACAAGGATTGGTCCTTCCAGCCTATGACTACTGCATGAAGTCGTCGCATGTGTTTAATGTGCTGGACGCGCGCGGGGCCATTAGTGTTGCGGAGCGAACGGGGTATATGGGGCGGGTTCGGGGGTTAGCTCGCGCCTGTGCCGCGGCCTATGTCGAACGTCGAGAGAGCCTGGGATTCCCCTTGCTGAAGAAAGCCAACGTACCTGGACCTTCGAAGAAGTCAAAAATGCTTCCGGCGAAGAAGTCAACAAAGCCTCAGGCGAAAAAGTCAAAAAAACCTCAAGCGATGAAGCGCATGCCACCACGTGCTCGGTCTGTCGCGTCAATTGGAAAAAAGAAATAACGCTCTCGTTATGGAACGATCGCCAAGCAGAAAGCCTCAATCCTCACAGCCAAAAGCCAAATCTTCAGCTCCGGAAACGGCCTCGTTTCTTCTGGAGATAGGCTCGGAAGAATTACCCTGGCAAATGATTCAGCCGGGGATGACACAGCTCGCCCAATCCCTCGATGCGATGTTAACCGAGCAACGGATTACTCACGGAGCGGTTCGTGCGTTTGGAACTCCCCGGCGGTTGGCTGTGGTGATTGAGGCGGTTGCTAAGTCACAAACCTCGGCTCATCAAGAGGTGTTTGGTCCGTCAAAGGCCGTGGCCTTCGATGTCCAAGGGCACTTCACTAAAGCTGCCGAAGGGTTTGCCAAATCGCAGGGCATCGATGCGAAATCTCTGGAAATTCGAGAAACCCCGAAGGGGGTGTATGTCTGTGCCGTAACACATCAAGAAGGTCGACGAACGAATGTGGTGTTACGCGAAACGCTTGTCCCCTTGATTCAGAGCCTCTCGTTTTCGAAAACTATGCATTGGAATGCTTCGGGAGTTCGGTATCCTCGACCGATTCGGTGGTTAGTTGCGCTGTTGGGAAACACGACGATCCATATTGAAGTCGCTGGGGTAGAGTCGGGGAATCGAACGTGGGGGCATCGGTTCCTTTCGGGAAAGAAGCCCTCCACGATGGCAGCCCAAGGAATCGAAGTGAAACGACCCGAGGCCTATGAGGCGATACTCGAACGCGCCGGGGTCGTGGCAGATCCTCTTCGGCGGCGGGCCATCATGCAAAGCCAAATCCATACGCTTGCCAAGGCCGTCAAAGGTCAAGCGTATCCCGCTAACCGTGATGAGTTATTGGAGCAAGCCGTTTTTTCAGCCGAGTGTCCCAATTTGGTATGTGGGGCGTTTGATAAGAAGTATTTAGAGTTGCCCCCGGAGGTGCTCATCACCTCCATGAAGGAGCATCAAGGGTTTTTCTCCGTTGTCAATTCGAAGCAAGTCTTGCTGCCGAAGTTTCTCGCTCCAACGAACATGAAAATCCCAAAGATGGATTTGATTAGGGTGGGGAATGAGCGAGTATTGGCCGCACGCCTTGCGGATGCCCGGTACTTTTTTGAAGAAGACTGCAAAGGCAAGCTGGCCGATCGCGTGAATCATCTCAAGGGTGTGGTGTTCCATAAGAAACTCGGAACCTTGTATCAAAAGACGGATCGGCTTATATCTCTGATTGGGACCATTGCCGAGGCTGCGGGATCCGTGGACTTGAAAGAGCCGGGGCAGCGAGCCGCGCTGTTGAGTAAGGCGGATCTCTCGACGGGGATGGTGGGAGAATTTCCAACGCTGCAAGGTGCAATGGGAAAAGAATACGCCGCTCACGATGGGGAGTCTTCTCATGTCTGCCAGGCGTTGGGTGAGTATTATCAACCTCGCACACCCGAGGATGCGATACCCGAAACCCGTGTTGGCCAGTTCTTGTCGATCGTTGATCGGTTGGATACCTTAGCTGCCTTTTTTCATGTGGGCATGGTGCCGTCCGGGTCGGAAGATCCGTTTGCGCTTCGACGGCAGGCCTTTGGGTTAGTTCGTATTGTAGTTGAAGGGCCTGTCAACGTGAATCTCATTGACCTCCTTCGTCAGGCCGAACAATTGTTAACAAAGCAGGGAGTGCAGTCGGTGCAACCCGCGGAAGATGGGCAGGACAAAAACCCCGGGGAACCACTTGCGACGCTGGTTGAATTTCTGGCGGATCGACTTCGACACTATGGGCGATCACTTCATGGGTTTCGAGAGGATGTGATGGATGCGGTCCTTAAAGGGCGGAAATTTGGCGAGTTCTCTATGCCCGATCTGTTTTCCCGCATGGAAGCCATTCAGGCCATCACGCGCCAGGAGGATTTTGATCCTTTGATGGTGGGATTTAAGCGGGCGCATCGATTAATCGAAAAAGAACAATGGATCTCAAGTGAGGTGAAACCTGACCTCTTGGTCCATCAATCTGAGCAGGCATTGATTCAAGTTGTTGATTTGACACAAGAAACTGTGGCCGCATCAATAGCCGAAATGGATTATCCCAGGGCCTTGCAGGCACTGATTGAGTTAAAAAATCCTATCGATGCCTTTTTCGATGGGGTTCTGGTCAATGCTCCGCAACCAGAGGTACGCGCCAATCGATTATCGTTATTACGGAAGGTGGACGAATTATTTTTAGGCATTGGTGACCTGTCGCAGATTCAAGTGCAAGGCCAGTAGGGGCCTAGGGCCTGTTCACAAATTATTGAACCAGAGGATGGAAAGCTCAAAATTCTAAGCACCAAATCTCAAACAAATTACAAATTCTAATGACAGAAATTCCAAACCATCGGATAAAATTTTGGAAATTAGAATTTTGATCATTTGGATTTGTTTCGAATTTCGTGCTTAGGATTTTCCCCATTTATTTGAGGATGCTCAAGTCCCATGATCTTTTCTGAATCACGATTTCGATGGTTTAGTTTCTGGATCACGCTCCTATTAATCATTGTGTGTAATGGCATGCTGTTGGGAGCTCTATGGGCGAGCGGCCTGGACCTGGATTTTGTTCTGACGAATTCCGAACTCTACGATCCGGCAAGTGGGCATTGCGTGGGTGTGGCTTGGATGAAAGTGTCAGGTGTCAATAGCCCCATTCAAGTGTGCTCTGAATGGCTAGATACCACCGATCCAACGGGGCAAGTTCACACACTCAGAACACATGAGCCGTTGGCAATGGGGCCAGATGGGAATTTGTACTATCAGAATGCCCGAAACGCGGATCTTCAACTTTTGGCCTTACTTGTCTTTACCATCGCGGTGATTTTTTCCGGAATGCGCCTGAAACGGTTTCTCATAACCTGGTACCAGCTACAGCTTCAGGCAGGCAGGCAGCAACTATAAAACGACTTCGGGCAGATTTTTGCCTGTGGGCAAAGGGAATCTATGTGTGTGACCTTCATAATGTTACGAATTTCTGAAACTTATCCTACATTCACACAGAAATATTTATGAGAAATCACAAAACTATGGTACATTTTCGCTTCTTCTACCTGAGGTGGTGAAAATGGTCGGCTGGACTATCCCAGCTAAGAAGGGGGAGCCAACGCATGCGGAACAAGAAGTACGTCTACTACTTCGGTGACGGCAAAGCCGAAGGGAAGGGCTCAATGAGAGAGCTCCTTGGCGGAAAAGGTGCTGGTCTTGCCGAAATGACCAACATGAACATTTCCGTCCCGTCAGGGTTTACCATCACCACCGACGCCTGCCTCGAATATTTTCATTCCAAGAAAAAGTATCCAACGGGAATGTGGGATCAAACCCTCCAGGGATTGAAGCGCGTTGAACGGTCCATGAACGCTGGGTTTGGCGATTCAAAGAATCCCTTGCTCGTGTCGGTGCGTTCGGGGGCGCGTGCTTCCATGCCGGGCATGATGGATACGGTCTTAAATCTAGGGTTGAATTCTGTCACGGTGAAGGCGCTGGCCAACAAAACGAACAATCCGCGTTTCGCCATGGATGCCTATCGCCGATTTATTACGATGTTTGGATCTGTGGTTATGGACATCCATCGTGATAAATTTGAAGACGTATTGGATGAAACGAAACGGGCATTAGGCGTGACGAGCGATACCGATATTCCTGCCGAAGGTCTTGCCGAAATGACCAACATGAACATTTCCGTCCCGTCAGGGTTTACCATCACCACCGACGCCTGCCTCGAATATTTTCATTCCAAGAAAAAGTATCCAACGGGAATGTGGGATCAAACCCTCCAGGGATTGAAGCGCGTTGAACGGTCCATGAACGCTGGGTTTGGCGATTCAAAGAATCCCTTGCTCGTGTCGGTGCGTTCGGGGGCGCGTGCTTCCATGCCGGGCATSANGGACGTCCAGCGTGATGGCCGCCGGGCGAAGCGTCCGGGCCAGGTTGAGCGCCTCGGGGCCGTCGCTCGCGGTGACGACGCGTACGCCGGCTCCCTGGAGCGTGCGTCCGAGTAGGTCGAGTGCGTTCGGGTCATCGTCGATCACGAGCACGACGCGCTCCTTGCCCGGCTGTGGAGTTACGGCCTCGGGGGCTCGCCGTCGGCTTCGGAATCCTCGACAGCGCGCCCCACCTTGGCCGGAAGCCGGATCGTAAATGTAGAACCCGTGCCCACAGTGCTCTCGACCGTGATGTCGCCGCCCATCATCTGGCAGAAGCGCCGGCTGATCGTCAGGCCCAGCCCCGTACCGCCGTAGTCGCGCGTCGTGGTCTCG
>LXTH01000010.1 GCA_001643555.1 Nitrospirae bacterium SPGG5
GAGTGCTTTATCTGGGGCTGATAGTCATCCCCAACACCGTTCTGGGCGCCGCCATCACCTTCCAAAGCGAGCCGATTTACGACGCTTACCGGGATTTTCCTCAGCCCTATGGCATCGCTCCCCTGGTCGACCAGCAGCTGGGGGGATTATTCCTCTGGGTGGTCGGAGACATGATGAGCATCCTGATTGCCGGGGTGGTTATGGCTATGTGGTACCAGAAAGAGCAGGAACAGGAGCAGGTCGACGCAGCCTCTCCCTGACGCTGAACCACCAATGAGCCAGCTTCGGCCAGGTTTCCTTGACCGATGCTCGGCGGCGACCTAGGATATAGCTGATTAAATAGCCARAAYAGCTCGTTCSGWACWAAAAAAGTTTTCAGGAGGCCTCCCGGTGGTYTCGTCCCAAGCYCGTCCAGAAGTCAAAATTGAYTGGTTCATCCCCATAGACGGCGACGGCGCCCGCGCTGGAACCCGGCAGGCAGAGCGGCCTYCCACCTTTGATTATCTGAGCCAGGTGGCGCAAACTGCGGAAGAATTGGGATTTTACTCATTACTAATTCCCACCCGGTTCGCCAACGGCTTGTTCGCAGAAGACCAACCCCTGGCYGAGACCTGGACCACMGCCACTGCTCTAGCTGCGGTGACCCAGCGCATTCGCTTTCTGGTGGCAGTGCGGCCGGGTTTCATCTCACTGGGCCTTTTCGCCCAAATGGCGGGGGCCCTGCACCAGATTTCCGGCGGGCGCCTCGACATCAATATTGTTCCCGGGGGCATTCAAAACGACTTTGAGCGGTTGGGGGAGGTAAGCGACCACGCCACCCGCTATCAGCGAGCCGAGGAGTTCATCGACGCCTGCCGCAGCCTGTGGCGGGAACCCGGTCCGGTTTCCTATCAGGGAGAGTTCTACCAGTTGAACGGCGCGTTTTGCTCGCCGTCTCCGGGGTCCAACGGTCCCAAGTTCTACCTGGGCGGCGTATCGGAGCGGGCTATGGGACTCTCCGCACGGCAGGCTGACGTGCACCTGGGTTGGATTGAACCCTTGGAGGACACGGCGGCACGGCTGACGGCCCTTAGAGCAGAGTTCGAGCAGACGGGCCGCCCTCAGGTCTATGGCCTGCGCACCCACCTGATCGTTAGAGACTCCGAAGCGGAAGCCTGGCAGGCGGCCGAGGAACTGATTTCCGGCGCCGACCCGGAGGTAAAGGCCCAGCGTCGGGCGGCTATTGAGGGCACGGCAATGGTCGGGCAGCAGGCCCAGGCTCGGCAGGCGGAAAACCACCGGCTGGGTCCTCATCTTTGGAACGGGCTTTCCGAGGTACGGGTCAACTGCGGAAGCGCGCTGGTGGGCACGCCGGAGCAGGTGGCGGATGAACTGCTCTCCTACTGGCAACTGGGCATAGATGAGTTCATTCTCTCCGGCTTCCCCCATGTGGAGGAGTGCCATCGGGTCGCCGACCAGGTGTTGCCCCTGCTGCGGCGTCGCATTGCGGCTTCTTCTGCCGTGCCTGCCCAGTGAATAATGTAGACCTTGGGCCGTTGAGGTGGCGGAACATCCGTATTGCCGGTATACTTTGGGCCTCTTTCGATAAGTCTTATTCAATAGCTGAAGCCGGCCGCCGCGCTGACGCCTCGAAACGGACTGCTCCAAACAAATGCTGAACTGGATCCGGGTACTGCTCTGGCTGCTGCCCCTCCGCCTTCGCTCCATCTGGGTCTTATTGACCGTCACCTCCTTCGGTGTGCTGGCGGCGGTAACTTTGATGTCCATTAGCGCCATCTACTCCACGGCCCTGGCCGAAAGCGGGCTGCAACACGTCCTGGCGATTACCCCGGCCAACGTCCTGAATGCGCAGATATTGGTCGATAACCGCCCCATGGGTCCAGCCGATTACCAATCGTTAAACTCCACAGTAGATCAGCTGATTCAGGACCGGCTCGGATTCCTGTTGCGGCAGATAAACCGCCGAGGGCAAACGCAGCCGAACTTGGCCTTTACCTATTCCTCTGAGCCCGACCGAGCCTCCCTGAACAGCCTTTTGGGCCGTCCTTTCTTCCTCGAGAATTTCGAAGAACATTCCCAGCTCGTTGCCGGCGAATGGCCCCAGTCCGCGGCGAAGGTAAGTGAAACCGGTGTGGTCTTGGAAACCGTTGTCGGGGAGCGGACCGCCGCAACCATGGCCCTGGAGGTAGGCGACCAGGTCTTCCTTTTCCCTTTCCGAACCGACATCTCTCAGCGGATTACTTTAAATATAACTGGCATCGCGATTCCCACCGATCGCTTTGACGAGTACTGGCTGGGAGTGCCCTTTTACTTCAGGGTTCAGGATTTCGATGAGACGCCACTGCTGCCTTTCTACGTGCGGGAAGAAGCCTTTTTTCAAGGCATTGGGACCAGGTTCGGCTCCCTGGTGGGGGACTTTGCCTGGCTGCTTTACGTGGATACCAGCCTGCTTGACGCTAAATCCGTGCAATCCACCCGAGACGCCTTTAACGGGCTGGAAGTTGACATCAATAAAAGGGTACCCCGGTCCTACTTTCTAACCCTATTGGAGAACAGCCGTGGCACCGGTTTGCTGGCCACATATCAGCGTGATTTGATGTTGGCTCGGGTGCCCTTGTTCCTGTTCATCGCACTGGTGCTGGTGGTCGTTCTTTACTTTTTGGGTCTGATAATGGGACTCTTGGCCCGCTCTCGCAGCGATGAGGCCAGCATCTTCCGCAGCCGGGGGGCCAGCCTGACGCAAGTGAGCAGCCTCCTGACTGTAACCGAGGCCGTTATGGTGCTCCTGGCCACCATCCTTGGCCCATTTTTGGCACTACTGTTGGCTCGCGCCTGGTTGCTGGACACCATAAATCCCGCCGGAAATTGGAGCGCCTCATCCATTGGGCTGTCTTGGGAAGTCTTTCTGTGGGGCGCCTTGGGCGGCTTGCTCAGCTTCGTCGTCCTGCTGATTTCGGGCGCCAATCTGTCCCGACTGGWGNTTCTGGAATTCTTGMAAATTGGGCACGTTGGTTTTGAAATAACGGGCTGCTGGGCCAACATTAACGCCAAAGGAACCTCGCACAAAATTCACAGTCATCCGAATAATTTCTTGAGCGGAGTTTATTATGTACAAATGGAGGAAGGCTCAAATGCTATCAATTTTCACGATCCAAGAATTCAAATGGGAATAATCCGTCCCCCTGTAACGCAACTAACCGCTGAAAATACCGACCAGGTGGTGGTACGAGTGAAAAATGGGATGTTTCTTTTGTTCCCTTCTTGCCAATGGCTCCGGGATCCTTGCCGCCATGACCGGGATCGATCACCACAACCAAATCTTTGACATGTTTTGCGGTGAATAAAGGAGAGCGCGAGGGAAGAGGCTTCGATATCGCGGCAGCCTTACCTTTTGATGGTGATGCTGGTTTTGATGTCGGCGTGACCTGTTTGGCAATGGTCTTTTTCTTTAGGGGCGAAGTTGCGGCTTTCGCTGATTTCGTCGATGTCGAAGGCTGGAGTTTTTTAACGACCTTTTTCGCCTTTTTTTTAGGTGGTGGTCCTGATACCTTGGCTGATTTCTTCGTTTTGGCCGGTGTTCGCKTTGAGACCGCGACCTGTTTCTTTTTGGAATAAAATAAATCGACCACGACRCGATTYGGGYGTCKGAGGGTTAGYAMTKYRTACTTKYGTAAGGCGGTGAGGTCGAGRRTGAYCKWGACCGTCTGACCTGSTCCCTCYTTGATSGTRATGGMTTTGGGRAATTYTCTRCTTYKGATTTTTYGYAAYGCGCGYGTGCTCAGTCGTGATTTGGCMAGCTCAAKGGTCACCCGATTTCTTTTTGTATTCTTTAATTCTCTGAGGGTAGTTCGGGCRGGAAGATCCAACACCACTCGAGTATATTTTKTGTGKGTGTGATAGCGAACATTTTTGACCCGAAGTGGGGACGAAACACGGGAGGTCTGTTTGGCCTTTTTAGCGATAACRAYTGGGGACGGTCCAAACGGWCTTGACTCAGAACTCTGTGTTTGGGCAAAAAGAGAAATTTGACCAACTGGGAGAACACTGAGGAAAACAARTAGAGTTGTGAGGGGAATGAGTCTACGAAGGATCATTATTTGGTGAACAGCTGTTTCTCTTGTTTTCTCAGAAGATCGGGCTATTGTCAAGATGGAAATGTGGTTGGTCGTCAGGTTTGACAGTGAGCAAGGTGTGCGTTAGCGTGGTTCTCGATATGGGCATGCATGTCATTATTGATGGGTATAATGTCCTTGGTGTTCAAGGGTGGACGGGGATGGCGTCGTCCTCTCAAGATGGGGAACAGGTTCGGGAGCGGCTCATTCAAGATTTGTCTCGTTACCGACATCGCAAGGGGCATCCTGTCACGGTGGTGTTTGATGCCTGGCGGGAGCGCAATGCGGAGCATCGGGAACATCGCTCAGGTGTTCAAGTYATCTATACGCAAGCKGGGGAGCGTGCGGATCAAGTCATCCAGCGGATGGCCAGGCAGTTTGGACGAGATTGTGTGGTGGTWTCCTCGGAYTTAGARATCGTGGCTACGGCGAARGATCATGGMGCYTTSAYYATCAGCGCGCARGARTTTCARRGAAARCTGCAATCGGTTGGRAATGYTGGAAAGCCCGGTAGGSGYGTGGCGAAGAATTCGGCTTCTRCGGCTTATGGAAAAGTGGAWGATGAGCYTYCAATYAMACGACCGGACAAAAAAGGCAATCCTCGCAAACTTCCCAAAGCGCAGCGMAACCGGAACCGGCARCTCAGGGGATTTTAAAKARCYKYTTKGTATTCTCAACCGTGATGCGGGCAATGTCTTCAAGRGMRGAWGGCGTGCCATTTCCTACGAGGTCGGCAAGGGTCTCGGCTACATGGCGAACAAATGCCGGTTCATTGCGTTTCCCGCGTTTCGGCACCGGGGTGAGGTATGGACAATCAGTTTCTACCATGATGCGATCTAAGGGAACAGTTTGGATGATTTCGCGCAGCATCGAAGCATTCTTAAAGGTAATGACCCCCGAGAAGCTGAGATAAAATCCAAGGTCCAACGCATCTTTCGCCAACCAAGCATCACCCGAGAAACAGTGGAACACCCCCCCCACATCAGCAGCGCCTTCTTCTTTCAAGATCGTGATGGTGTCTTCCTGGGCCTCGCGAGTATGGATGACAATGGGGAGATGAAGCTCCTTGGCTAACTGAACCTGCTCTCGAAATCGCTGACGTTGGACATCTCGCGGGGAATGATCATAATGATAATCGAGGCCAATTTCTCCATAGGCCACAATCTTGGGTTGCTGAGCCAGTTTTCGAAATTCGTCGTACCAACCATTGACGATTTCTTTGCTTTCATGGGGGTGAACGCCAATCGTGGCAAACACATTGTCGTGCGCTTCGGCGAGATTGACAGCCGATTGGCTGGTCGAGAGATCGCATCCGATGGTGACAAACGCTTCGATGCCAGCTTCGTGCGCTCGTTGAAAGACCTGGTCACGGTCTTGGTCATAGCGCGGGTCATCTAAATGCACATGGCTATCAATCAGCATAGAAAAATGGTCCTTTGAGGGGCTGTGGAAAAAGGCCGCCAGCGGCGTTCTCGGCGCTTTGCCGTGCTCACGTACTATGAGTACGCTCCGCGGGCCAAAGCGCCTGCGGCCTTGCTGGACGGGCCTTTTTCCACAGCCCCTTTCATCAATAATAGAATCTGATCTTAACATATCGTGGATGTTCAAAGAAGTAAGGGCCTGTGAAACAATAACTTGGACAAAATCGCGCCCAGATTTGGGTCGGATTTGGACCTAACGATTGAGAAAAAATCGAGGCATAGCATGCCTATGTTGAGGTTTTTTCGATTGAGGCGCGTTCAAAGATGGCCCGAAGATKGGATGCGAGATGTGCAAGTTATTTTCTCTCAGGTCCTTAGGGATAGAGACGAGCAGCCGGAACCTGTGCTAATAATTCATCGACTCGTCGATTGGACGATGTAAATGGATCCATGCACAGAATGGTCTCTTCCCAGTATCCATTCAGTTTCAAATAGGTCCAATCCACAGTATACGAACGATTCTTCGCTCGTGCAAATCGAATGAAGTCTCCACGCACCTTGGCTCTGGTTGATTGCGGAGGCACCGTCATGGCCCGTTCAATGGCTTGTTCATCAATAATTTTGGCCACCTTCCCATGCGATTCCAGGACATAATACAGGCCCCGCTTCCGATTCACGTCATGGTATTGTAAATCCATCATTGCAATGCGCGGATCATCCCACCCGCAATGCTTCCGGTCGATGTACGCTTCCATCAACCACTTTTTGGTCACCCAATCCACTTCTTTCACCAATTGCATCGGGTCATCGTCCAAGGCATTCAGCACCCGCTCCCATTCTTTCAACACATCCGCCATCACCTTATCAAACGGTTGCGTGGGCAAATACTCCTGAGCCCGCTCTAAATACATGCGCTGAATTTCCAAACCAGTCAGCTCCCGTCCATCATCTAACTTCACGCATTTCTTTAACGTGGGGTCGCGGGAAATTTCACGAATGGCTTTCACGGGATCTTCTAATTCAATGCTGGGAAGGAAAAAACCGTCTTCAATCATGGACAGAACCAACGCGGCGGTCCCAACCTTGAGATAAATGGCAAACTCGGACATATTCGAATCGCCCAGAATGATGTGAAGCCGTCGGAAACGTTCGGCATCCGCATGGGGTTCATCTCGTGTATTGATGATACTTCGAGACGAAGTCGTGGATGAGGACGTTTTTTCATGGATGTGTTGGGCACGCTGGGAAATAAAGTATTGCGGCTTACCGGAAATCTTGAGAACTTTTCCTGATCCGGAAAAAATCTGGCGGGTCACAAAAAAGGGAATAAGCTGCTCCGCGACTTTCCAAAAATCCACGTCTCGCCGCATGAGGAAATTCTCATGACACCCGTACGTATTCCCCAAGGAATCCGTGTTGTTTTTGAAAAGAAAAATGTCGCCGGAAAGACCCTCTTCACGGAGACGTTCTTCGGCAGCAGGCAGGCATGATTCCAGGATCCGTTCGCCGGCCTTTTCATGGACGAGAAGCTCGAAAATGTCATCACATTCTGGAGTGGAGTATTCAGGATGGCAACCGGTGTCTTGATAAAACCGCGCACCGTTCGTCAAGAACGCATTGGAAGGCCAGCTATTGGGAATGAGCCCCTCAAAGATATAGCCAAGAATCTTCTCAATAGGCAGATACACTCGCCCATTGGGAGAAAACGTGAGACCATATTCACATTCAAGGCCATAAATTCGTTTCATCATGGATGACACCTATTAAGGAAGCATACACCTCAGCTTCCATGACCTTCAACTGATTGAACCCAAGCAATACGGTA
>LXTH01000238.1 GCA_001643555.1 Nitrospirae bacterium SPGG5
TCGCGCAAAGTATTACAGCTCGAGATTGAACGGGAAGCGCTGAAAAAAGAAGAAGACCCTGGAAGCCAAGCTCGCTTGCAAACCCTAGAAGAGGAACTTGAAGGAAAACGCCAGGAACTGTCTGCCTTAACCACACAATGGGAAGCCGAAAAATCCTTGGTGAGTCGGTTACAGCACATTCGTCAACAGATCGAAGATATACGGCACCAGGGCGAAAAGGCTGAGCGCGAGTATGATCTTAACCGGGTTGCGGAACTTCGCTATGGAACCCTACCTCGGCTTGAACGAGAGCTTCAAGCTGAAGAAGCACATCTCGATCAGAGCAAGGGTGACTCACGATTATTGAAAGAGGAGGTCGATGAAGACGATATTGCAGAAGTGGTGAGCCGGTGGACAGGGATTCCCATCAGTCGCTTACTTCAAGGAGAGATGGAAAAGCTCTTGAAGTTAGGGGATTTGCTCCACAATCGGGTCGTGGGTCAAGAAGAGGGTGTTCGCGCGGTTGCGGATGCAGTGCTACGTGCACGGTCGGGGATCAAAGACCCGAATCGGCCTATTGGGTCGTTCTTATTTCTTGGCCCCACTGGAGTGGGGAAAACGGAGTTGGCCAAGGCGTTAGCGCAAACCCTCTTCGATGACGAAGCCAATCTCGTGCGAATCGATATGTCCGAATACATGGAAAAACACAGCGTAGCACGGCTCATTGGTGCTCCTCCAGGGTATATCGGCCATGAAGAAGGTGGACAATTAACCGAGGCCATTCGGCGCCGTCCGTTTTCTGTCATTCTCCTGGATGAAATCGAAAAGGCCCATCATGAGGTGTTTAATGTCCTTCTCCAAGTGCTTGATGATGGTCGTTTAACGGATTCCAAAGGACGAACCGTAGATTTTAAAAATACGGTCCTCATCATGACCTCGAATATCGGCAGCCAGGAAATCCTTGAGGCACAACAACAGGGGCGCACGTATGAGGAATTGCAGACCATTGTCATGAACGAGATGAAAAATCATTTTCGTCCGGAATTTTTGAATCGAGTGGATGAGACAGTGGTCTTTCATCCTTTGACTCCTGAAGAACTGAGTCAAGTCGTGGATATTCAACTGGCTCGCCTAAAATCTCGATTAGCGGATCGACGCATTACGTTAGATGTCACACCTGAAGCGTTGGTTGACTTGGGCACGCGGGGTTATGATCCCATGTATGGCGCACGGCCATTGAAGCGCTTGATTCAACGTGACGTTGAAACTCCGTTGTCAAAGTTGTTGGTCAAGGGCGAAGTGAAAGATGGCGATGCCGTGACGATCGATTATAAGGACGGGCATGTCGTAATCGTCCCAACCATTCGAGGGTGAGTGGGGGCTGTTGAAAAAGTCCGCCAGCGGCGTTCTCGGCCTGTTGTCGTGCTCACGTACTATGAGTACGCTCCGCGCGCCAACAGGCCTGCGGCCTTGCTGGACGGGCCTTTTTGAACAGCCCCNTTTCCTCYTGACAAATGAGGGTATTGGGCAGTTATCGACTAAATTTATTTTTTTAATAATTCGCAACTACTCAGGTGGATAGGCTGAAGGCCGAAGGCTTTTAGGGGGCAACCATGCGTGAGCATACAAAACTTCAGGTAATTATGAGTGATAGCCTTCAGTCTTTAGCCTTCAGCCTAAATACCTGAGTAGTTACAATAATTCAACAGACTGTATGACGAGGATCGTCATGCATAATGGATTAGGCGTGATGACTAAAAAAAAAGGAAATCTTTCAGGGATTAACCTTTACGCATTACGGATCACGAATCACATAGGTTTTTCCAACCATGGCCACACCCGTTAAGCGCGCATCCTTAGAAGAGATCTTGTTGAAACGAGGCCTGCTTTCACCGGCTCAACTGGATAACTGTCTTCAGGAAGCCCAATCCACCCAGCAACCCCTTCGTCCCCTCTTACTACAAGAAGGGCTGGTTGAAGAGGAAGCGTTGGCCCAAGCCATTGCAGAACAATATGGGCTCCCGTTTGAACCACTTCAAGAATTCCGCATTGACCCTGAGTTTTTTTCCACCATCCCGGTTGAATGGATGCACCGTCAGCCCTTTGCCCCGGTCTCCGATCGGGACGGATTTCTGACTATTGCCGTTGCCGATCCGCAGGATCTCCGTGCCATTGATGAGTTGGAGCTCCTGTTGGGTCGAGAAGTTCGCCTCGTGGTCTCGACTAAATCCGCGATTGTAGATGGATTGGCTGCCAGCGAAGGCAACAAACAAGTCCTCACACGGATACAGGCCGAGCTGCACCCTGTCCTGATCAAGGAAAACGAGAAGGGCGATGAAATTCTTTCGGTCGAAAGCATTTCCAAAGACCAAAGTCCAGTCGTCAAACTGGTTGATACCATTATCCTGAGCGCGCTGCAAAAACATGCCAGTGATATTCATATCGAGCCCAATGAAAACAGCGTCGCCGTCAAGTTTCGCATCGATGGCGTGTTGTACCCCGCCATTGACCCTTTGGCCCCATCCATTCATTCCTCGTTGATCTCCCGTCTGAAGATCATGTCGGAATTGGATATCTCCGAACAACGAATTCCWSAMGRYRKRCGNWTWWMGSTNCNTSKGSAWWMMYGCWSARYCGMTYTTCSGRTSTCCATATTGCCGAGTRTATTTGGGGAGTCGGTGGTTATTCGTATTCTGGACAAATCCATGATTRCTTCAGGAGTTGGGGGATTGCGATTGGATGTGATGGGGTWTAACSMCGAAGATCTTCGACGATTTCGACGAGCCATCACCCGGCCTTACGGSATGGTGTTGGTCACCGGCCCAACAGGAAGYGGAAAAACCACCACCCTCTACGGCGCRCTCAATGAGGTTCACTCACCGGAAGACAAAATTATTACGATCGAAGAYCCCGTGGAATACCAACTCGAAGGCATTGTRCAAATCCCGGTCAACGAAAAGAAGGGGTTAACMTTTGCCMGAGGGCTTCGGTCCATTCTYCGACACGACCCTGACAAAATCATGGTCGGAGAGATTCGCGATAACGAGACCGCTCAAATTGCCATTCAATCGGCGTTGACCGGCCATCTAGTCTTTACCACGGTTCACGCCAATAATGCATTTGATGTCATCTCCCGCTTTGTCAATATGGGCATTGAACGATTTAACTTCGTCTCGTCCCTCAGTTGCATTTTAGCCCAACGCCTGGTTCGTACCCTTTGCCCATACTGCAAAGTTCCGGTTCAAGCTGATGTCGACCTGTGCCGAGATTCTGGCATCGACTACGAACGGGCCCAACATTATACCTTCTATGAAGAAAAAGGTTGTCATGAATGTAATGGCCTCGGGTTCAAAGGACGACGCGCTATCACGGAGTTTTTGGATGTGACCGAATCGATTAAAGAAATGATTCTGATGGAGCGTACGTCATCCGAGATTCGTAACGCGGCGTTTGCGCAAGGCATGACCACCATGCGTCAAGATGCGGTTCAAAAAGTCATCCGTGGAGAAACGACGCTTCGGGAGATTAATCGTGTCACGCCCATCGAGGAAATCGAATGACGCTCTTTCCTTTCACACGACCCAAGGTTGGATTGTATGTCACGGCTGGTTCGTTGTGTGTGGCCCACGTGAGCCGACGGTTAGGACATCACTCATTTGGCGGGTATGTCGAGCAACTCCTGCCATCAGGATCGATTCGCCTCTCCCCGGTTGAGCCGAATATTTTGGAACGGGAACAGGTCATCGACAGCTTGCAGGCAGTATTTGGTCACCCCAAAGGGCCTCAATCCATCGCATTGTGCCTTCCCGATCTTTGTGCTCGGACGACAATTGTCGAAATGGCCACACTGCCCTTACAATCCAAAGAGCAACAGGCCTTAGTCGAATGGCGCGTGCAACAAGACCTTCGTTTATCAAAACAAAAATTTCGGATTTCCTATCAGATTTTCTCTTCCCCTTCAGGAGGATTGAGTGGCTCTCCACCCACTGATCAGCCCGTTCGGCTCCTCGCCACTGCGATCCAGGAAAACATCATCGAAGCGTATGAAGCCATGTGCTTGGAAGTCGGTCTTGTGCCGGCATCGATTCACTTAGCCAGTCTGGCTGTGTTTAATATGTGCCGCCCTCTCATAGATACCATGCTCAACACGTCGGCTGAGAGGATCTCGTTCGTACCCGACACACAATTCTTTTTGTATCTGGCCGATTGGGGATATTCCATCATCGTCATGCGTCACCAGACACCAATATTTTTACGAGTCAAGCCCCTACGTCACATGTCACAATTGTCTGCCCCGGTGTCGCAACCCATTGACGCACTTGATCAACAAAACCAGGGGAATGCCGACGTGCCCGGTGATGGAAAACAGGAACCAGCGTGTGCTAGGGAACCTGACGCAGGGCTTCACTCTTCCCCCCCAATCGCGAGAACGCTTACGAATGAACTCGTCGGCACACTCCAATATTATTTTGAAACTCACGAAGCGTCGATACACACCGATGAGGTGTATCCGCTGTTCTTAATGGGAAGCCCAGACCCCGACCATGCCTTGCCCCTGATTACCGAACTCATCCAGCAAGAATTTCCGTTTGAGGCTGATCACGGCACACCACGGATTAAGGCCTTTCCAATATTTCCTGGTAATACGAACCTCAACCTGAAACCCTTGTCGGGGTTGCCAACTTGGACCAGCACCTCGCTTCCGGCCTTTGCGGCCACGAGTCAATCCGCATGAGAACTCCTCGTTTGCATAATCCTCTATCTGCTCAAGGACTGGGGCTCGTTCGACTTATTCAAGCTGCCACGGCAGGAACGTGCCTCCTCCTCTTTGTGGGCATGGGTTGGTTATGGTGGGATACCCAACAGATCGAATCAGAAATCCGCCAAGTTGAAAAAACCATTACTCAAATCATGAACACCTCTCGCCAATTTCGGAAGAACGCTGAAGCCAAAGGCTATAATCTTTCCGACCAATGGCTTCAAACACTTCCTCAACATGTGGCGTTTGCCAAAGAACTAGCCACGCATCAAAAGTTTTCTTGGACTCAATTATTAAATGATTTGGAGACGGCGGTCCCGATACGGATTTCCATCGAATCCGTCACATTGGATTTTAGGAATTCTTCCATCGCCGTAAGTGGCGCCGCCCTGACATTGGAGGACTTGTCAGCCTTAGTGCATGGGCTCGAACAACATCCAGCCTTTCAACACATTGTCGTATCCAACCATAAGGTTCAAAAGAAAAAAGATCAGRAGAGAAAGTTTTCCTTTATTGCGTTCAGCTTAGCCGTGACATACCAGCCAGGCGAAGCAGCCCATTCACACCAGCAAATCCTTTAATCAAACTATATGGAACTGCTCACACCCACCCTATCGCCAACAGCTACCAAAACGCTTCATTTTTTGAAGCCCTTGCTCGGGCTGACTTGTGTGAGTCTCCTGGGTTGCGTAGGCATCTATTTTGGACTTTTGGTTCCGGCTGAAACGCGACACACGGAAGTCGTGACGACACTGAACCAACTCCAACACCAACAGGTACGCCGCATCACCGCCAAAACCACCCAAGCTCAATTGGCCAAAATTTGGGAACGGCTTCCGGTGCTGAAAGAATTCACGGACTTAGGGGTGAGGATCACGATGCTCGCCAAATCCAATGCCGTTCGTATCCCCGGCATGCAATACCAGCAGGATACTAAAAAGGATGGTCTCGCTGCGAAAGGATCGATTTCGTTTGAGGCCTTTGGTGCCTATGAGGCTATTCGCAGATTTATCTATGAACTCGAAACCTCTSGCACCTATTTGATCATTGAAWAGTTAACCGCCGAACGTTCAAAMAARAAGAAAGATATCGCGTTTAAAATGCGGGTCGGAACCTATTTCAAACCAGAYTCGGCTTTATCCTTGAAAGGATCTTCAGCACCGTGACTACACGCGAAAAAGGACTCCTACTCACGGGATTACTCCTCRTCTGGGGCGCCTTGATGCTKACCGATGGKRGCGAACAGGAGGACCARCAATACCAGCCTTCCACCACTCCAGGKGYCCAAGCCAAGCMCGGATCCAAGCCCGTGACCTTCGGTTTTGACAAACCCTTACAGACTATCGCACTCAACACACCTCGGAATATCTTCGCCMCACTRCGGGACCCAAACCARCCMAAACCYCAAGTTGCTAAGCGTCCACCCGAGCCAAAWWCAMTAAYGCCAAAACCTCAAYCATCCAGACCAGCACCTGTCAAAAAACAACAACYAGCCACCTCACCRACAAGCTTGGCTGCACAACAAGCCCGGCAACAATTGAAGAAATATCAATTCCTTGGATATTTGACSARAGCGGGTGAGCAMCAGATTTTCCTCAGCAATGGGCAGGCCATTTACATYGTCAAACAAGGAGAGATGCTGGAAGGCGACATTCAAGTCAAATCTATTGAGCCCACAGCCGTCGTGTTGTCTAAGCACCTCAAGAGCATTGGCGAAACGGTCGAAGCCACACTCCCCCTGACCAAAGATGGAAAGAAAACCTAACCGATGGAGTTTGGTCCAACAAAATTCAACGTAGGTGTGTTCTTTGGAATCACCCTGAGCCTGCTCCTTATCCCTTCGCCCCCAGCCAAGGCGACGATGTATCGGTGTTTTGATACCACGGGCACCATGGTCCTGACGGATAGCCCCGCACAACTCCAAGACTGTACGGTTCTTGATCCAAAGAAACCATCTGGGCAAATATCTACACCTACTCCACGCAAGGCCAAACGAATATCACGGTCTCGCCATCGACGCCCAGTATCCGTACCACAACGAGTAGCCCCCCCTCCCCTGGAAGAACTCTTTGAGGAAACGCAGGAAGACGATTCACCCGACAGTCCAATCGAACCGATCACAGTCCCCATCACGAAAATTGGCGGGTCACTCGTCGTTCAGGTTTTACTCAATGGTTCGGTCGATGCTCATCTCATTGTCGACACCGGAGCAACCATGACCGTACTGTCATACGATCTTGGAATCGAGTTGGGCATACTCTCAGGATCAGATGTGAGCTTGAACACAGTGAATACAGCCGGTGGATCCGTTCAAGTCAACATGACGCACGTGGAAACACTACAAGTCGGATCGGCGAAAGTCTCACATGTCGCCGTGGCCATCCACGATCTACCGAATTCGATTTCCGGCATATCCGGACTCCTCGGCATGTCCTTCCTCAGAAACTTCGAAATTACCCTCGACGCCGACCGAGGCTTCCTTCGCTTGCTTCCAAAAACTAAGAAGTAAACCCCCCGGCCTTTCCATGCATGTCTTTCTGGCAGCTTTCCTAA
>LXTH01000064.1 GCA_001643555.1 Nitrospirae bacterium SPGG5
TCCATCAATCTTTGGCAGCTTTAGATCCAAGAGAATGAGCTGAGGCATCTCACTCACATCACGCCCGGCATGAGCTCCCGTGCCAAACAGATATTCCAGGGCTTGCACCCCGTCACGCGCGATCACCACCCTGTTGAGAATGTTGTTCTTTTTCAGAGCACGCATGGTCAGCTCTTCATCGTCAGGATGATCTTCCACTAACAAAATGACTCTTTCACTCATGACCTGCCTCCCTCATTTTCCAGGGTAAAGAAAAATGTTGCCCCCTTGCCCACGGAAGCATCTGCCCAAATGCGGCCCCCATGGCGTAGAATAATACGATGCACGGTCGCTAGACCAATCCCGATTCCTTGAAACTCACTCATGGCATGCAACCGTTGAAAAGCCCCGAACAGTTTATCTACATAGGTCATATCGAACCCCACGCCATTGTCTCGGACAAAAAAGACAGGCTGGGAATAATGATAGGTCATCCCTAATTCAATTCTGGCGAATTCTTCGTGACTGGAAAATTTCCACGCATCCCCCAGCAAATTCTCGAGCACCACTCTGGTCAGATCCGGATCCGCAGTGGTCCGAAGATTATCGGCCACCACGATCTCCACCTGACGCTCGGAATTAGCCTTGTTCAGGTCCGACACGACAGATCGACCGATAGCTGACAGATCAACCGACTCAAAAATCAATTCCGCCCGGATCAACTGCGCCAGATTCAACATGGCATCAATGAGTTTGGCCATACGTTGACTGGCCTCACAAACCCGCTGCAAATACTGCTTACCCGTGTCATCCAGCTTGTCACCATAGTCATCAAGAACGGCTTGGCTAAACCCGTCAATGCCACGCAACGGAGCACGCAAATCATGCGAGACCGAGTAGCTGAACGCTTCCAGCTCTTTATTGGATGACTCCAACTGTGTGGTCCGTTGCAACAAATCCACATTCACCTTACACATATCCTCTTCAACTCGTTGCCGATCACGAATTTCTCTCGTAAGTTCAGTGTTCGCTTCCGCGAGCTTGGCCGTTCGGTCGTGCACCCGTTGTTCGAGATCCAAGTGGGCTTGGCGCAGCGCTTCTTCTACCAGGCGGCGTTCACCTATTTGACGTTCCAGCTCAAGGTTGGCATCTCGAAGGTCTCCGGTTCGTTCCAGAACCCGATGCTCTAATTCTTCTGGTACTCGACGGAATTTGCTAATAACGAGGCCTAAGCCACCTAACCAAATCACGAGAAGCAAGGCCGTCCATGAATAGATGTTGTACCAATCGTGAATCCGAACCCGTTGCACAATATCGCTTGAATACAAACCCTGCAGGGCATCCAGGGCTTCGGTGTACACCCGGGCATCGGCTATCGCCATCGAGGCAATCACATCCCCTTGCAAGTGGGACACCTGAAGCAGCATGAGAGCCAAACTTGAGCAAAACAGAACCGTGAGCACAAGGACCATGCGCTCATACAACGGATCCATAAAACGGGCGAACGCATGATTCATGACTTGACCGACCACCGAGAATCGTTCACGAAGGTTCACAATGTCCTCAACAACTACTCACGCCGTGACATACTCTGGCGTCGCCGCATAGGCCTCAGTACCAACACCAACCTGATCCCCTTCGGTAGGAGTTTCCAATTCCGTGTCTTCTGTATAACTGGGCCGCAATGGTATCACTTCGAGATCCACGGCTTCTTCCGGAGCCAGTCGCTTCAGATCCCACTCCGTGATCCACCCTTTCACATATTCACGCATGCGCCTACTGGACAACCGTTCCCCGGAAGGAATGGTTGGCGGTTCCCAATGATACGCAGAAGCATGAATGGTGCGAACCTTCTCTTGCGTTTCTTCAATCATCCGATCATAGGGACCGGCCAACCGTGTTCGCTCGCTCTCAATCACCCGCATGCCTTCCACCGCTTGAYCAGCCAGCAACRCATCGGTTTCKGWTCGYCCTTCYYGTAACTTRGCGGGAATTTTTTCACGATCGCCTTTGTCTTCTAARATCGCACTCTGRAAATCATCCGTCAGGGCAATGACTGATGCGAGGCCTGATTTATACCCGAGATCTGCATAACTGGATGCGTCCAAACACCCCATCCACCGGGCTAATTCAGCATAAGACTTTGCCCGTTGCTKGAGAGAATAGCGTCCAATGATTTCTGCCTCRTCGATAAACAGGATCCANCCCNGAGTACCCAGCCGCCACCATCAATCGAGASGCAAACTTAAATCGTTGCAAYGCCAAATCGGTCTGGGAGATTTTTTCAAACGTGTAGGGATTGGTGGCACTACAAGCTTGCAGATATCGCTTGAGTTCAGCCACACCGATCGGGTCKCCAGACCAAAATCGCACAAGACGGTGACTCAACTCCCGATCATTGGCCATTCGTTCATACAAGAATAACGTGGCAGCAAATCGACGATCCAACTCTCCACTTGGTCCATGCACCCACTCATAAAAGTCCGCATATTGAGGACCTTGAAAATTCAGCTCTCCGGCCACTTCAGCCAACGTCCCACCACGCTTCCCCGGAAACACGGCTGTTTCAATCGCAGCACGGTAGATTTTCACCAGACTGTACAACGGCGTTTCTTTGCTAATGACAATTCGGCTGCAGGCAAAATTTTTCTCTAACGCCAACCCTTGAAGGTATTCCAAAACATGCGATTTCCCAGTCCCGAATCCCCCATCCAACAAGATACCTTTCGTCGTGGTGGCTTCGGTCACACTGTGCTGGGCGTTCTCGAGCATTCGTCGAAATTGGCCTTCAATTTCCGGCTGAGCGCACCCCAACACTTGGACGACATCTCGATTCGGCACCCCGGCACGCAAGGCTTCGATGGCACGACGATGCAACATCTCCTGCTCATTGGCGACCAGAGTTCCCTGTTCAATCCTGATCCCACCAGCCACGGAACACGCGGGATCCCCAGAAAGCCGAACCAGCGGGGCAAACGGATTTTGCCGACGTTTATCTCGGACATCGTCCCAAATCCGAAGCTTCAGGGCCTCATAACGATTGAGACCACGTCGTTCATCTTTCATAAACTCCTCAGGCGCAATCACTACGATCAAGCAGCCTTCGAGTTCATCCGTGCCATCAACAAATTGCCGCAGAACTTCATAGGCGTCCATCGCAGCCGCCGCCGTGTAATAGAGGGCTGTGTCGGGTTCCTTGGATCGTTTCGCCACCATGTACTGACTGATATCCAACGTCAGGATTAACCCACCTTTCCCAAGCAACCTCAACCAGTAGACGAGTGACGCCAACATATCCCTTGCATTATGACGCGCGACCTTTTGAAAAATCAGAGCATCCTTCAACGTGGAAATCAGACGCAGTTCGCCACATAACCACTCTTTCACGGCATTCGCTAAGAAGGGTTTGGAGTCGCCGCCATCAAGCTGAGCCAGGCACAACCGGACCATGGCAATCCGAAATTCTTGACACATTCCAGAGTCTCGGTAAATGGCCTTCTCCAACCAACTTCGGAGTTCGCGCCGAAGCAACATTTCCTCACGATCATTCAGTTCCGCAATGCCTTGTAGGCTAAACGCCGCTCGGTCATCAGGAACCTGGTATCCATTGTCCACTAAGAGCCGGGAAAGAAATACATGTGCGAACCCATCCCAATCAATCTGCCGGGCAATTTTATGGAACAGCCGGTCGATCATGTGAATTTTCGTGTGTTGCGAGTCTGCTTTAGCAAACACATACCCCTCATCTTGCGCCATCTTGTTGAGCTGTTGGGGCAAATCACGACGTACACCTTCCTCGGCACTCACGACAAATTTGACCGCGGATCCCCCCTGTCGCAGGTAATTCTGGACATATTCTTTCTGGATCACCGCCAACCAATCCTGGGATGACATGTTCATGACGATCCTCTCTTTCCCTTGAAGTACGACCACACGATATAGACCAACGCAACCATCAGTATATTTCCTTTCAAATCAATGTTGTGTGGAGGAGAAAAGGTAGAAGAACCCGCCAGCGGGCATTCAAGGACAGGGTATTCACAATGGAACGGTGCAACCAGTCCAACCCTGAAAGGAGAATGCTCGTCCCCCTTCTACTTAGGGCTCGCGCAAGAATAACTTCCCTTCTTTGGGCGTCGATCCATCCCGCCTGGCGGCGTTGCTCGTCCCGTACATGCCACGAGTATGCGCAGTCCACGCGCCTTGCCAGACGGGTGTCTCAGCACCCCACAATGGGAAGTTATTCTTGCGCGAACCCTCAGGTCTCTTGGCGTTGCGTCCTGCCCTCTCAGGCAGTTTGCCCTTTCGCCTCCTATCCCCTAGCTATCGGAAGGGTTCTAAAATTCTTGCAAGGGCCAGGAGAGGATCGATTGAAGGAGTCAAACTTCGATCAACAGCACCTCATGACCCTCGTGAGACGAAAGGCGTGAGGCGGAAGAGGGGAAAAGAGATAGGCTACCTCCCGACTCCCGCCTACCGTCTAACGTTTTCCGACGCAGGAATAAAGGATGTGCCGTAATACGTCCGCAACCGTCCACCCTGTGTAATCACACTCAAGGTCTTGGTTGCGTCTTTAATTCCAGTACTGGCATGGAAGTGAAGTTGGTGTCCCTTTTTCGTTTTCGTAACACCACTTTTATCGAGGAAGTAGAGATCTCGTGCAAATTCTTGCCGCGTATACTCAAATGATTGTCGCGGCAACATCGTTAATAAATCATAAATCTCCATTAACGGAATCACAATGCCGGTTCCAAGAAGATGCTTGCCTCGAATCCCAACCGCAATGGAATAGGCCGCATACAAGATCGCCAAAAATTCATGGGATTTGAATCGATACGGTCTCGTTTGTAAATCTTTTAACCGTTTGATCAAGTGGGAAGGTCGCAGCCGTGTTTCACGAACGCGATCGATGGTGACCGCCATGTCTTTAGGAAGAATCCGAACTAACGCGGGGTAGGCAAACAACACCCCCTCGTGCTCAATAAGATCAACCCCCATCTGTTCGGCCATAACCAACAGGTCCTGTTGAAAATCAGCCCCCGACAGATAGGTCACCTCATCAAACTCCCAACTATGGGTCGTCGCTTCCAAGCCCTGCTGAAGCTGGGAGGTGGCTTGGTTTGCTTCCTCCAGCGCAGCTCGAAGCTTTTGAAAATCTCCCACACTGGCTGCGCTGCGAATTTTTTTCACGGCGGTGGCGGCATCCGTCACCGTTTTCACGAGCAGATCCGACTCTCTCTCGATCTTTGCCAACGTGTATTCGAGATCACGCCGTGTTTCCTGTTCAATTATCATCCGAAACCTTTATAGTAATTGGAGAAGATACCCGCTAGGAGCCTGTCCCAGATTAGCGATCGTCACGAGGGAGTGCTAGTTTGAGTCAGATGTTTCGATCGTTTGAGGGGAATAGTGGGACTATTCAACGAAAAGAATCGGAATATCTGACCAAATCCAGCGCATCCTCAGTCGATTCGTCTAATCTCGGACAGGCTCCTAACCATGCCTTCGCCTTCTTTTCCAGCTACCTTGACGTTTCCTAAAGACACGCTAGGATAACCGAGAGGTTGGTGGAAATTAGTCCGATTTCTTTTTTTGATCTTTGGCGTGAACGATTCACATCACGATGATTGTGACTGGAGAGAGAGTCCTCGATTTGACGACATCGGATCCACCCTTTGCCATTATCACTGGGGCCTCACGAGGCATTGGTGCCGAGTATGCCCGTGTGCTGGCCAGCCAAGGCTATGATCTTCTTCTGGTGGCACGAGATGAAGAACGCCTGACGCAACTCTCGCACGAACTGGAGACGAACCAGTCCATTCACGCACATGTGTGTGTCCTTGATTTGGCCCAACCCCAATCCGCCCATCAATTGTTCGTGGTCGCCAGAAATTATCGACTGACGCCGGACCTCTTAATCAACAACGCCGGCTTTGGGTTATACGGTGAGTTTGTCTCGCATTCTTTGCCACGCATTCAGGAGATGCTCCAATTGCATATCCAAACGGTCGTGGAAAGCACTCGGCTGTTTCTCCCTGGCATGATAGAACGTGGATCAGGGGCTATCATTAACGTGTCCTCGATTGCAGGGATGCTCCCCATGCCATACCTGGCAGAGTATGCGGCCACCAAGGCGTTTCTCAATTCCTTTTCCGAAGCACTTGCCGAAGAAGTACAGTCAACAGGAGTCCACATACAAGCCTGTTGCCCAGGCCAGACGGAAACAGACTTTCATGCTTCCGCGGGGTTTCAGCCTTCGAGCCCCATCTCCATGCAGACGGCTTCACAAGTCGTTCGGGTATCCCTTGCGGCCTTACAGAAAAATCAAACGGTCGTCACCATTGGATGGCAAGGTACGCTTTGGTCTCTCCTCACAAATTGGGTGCCGAAAAAAATTCTTATGAAAGAAATCATCCGAAAAATCCGCCCGCCCTCAACATAAAACCCCGACCTACCTATTGAAGGTACAACGAAAACACAAAGGAAATGCAAGATATGATCTATCTGATGACTCGTGCATTCACCGTGATGACCATTGGCGCGGTGATGTCATGGCTCCTATTGGGTTGTGCGGGACCAAAACCAGTGCTGTACCCAAACGATCATTATGAGACCGTTGGGCATGAGCAGGCAGAGTTAGATATTACCGAGTGCAGAAATTTAGCCGATGCGCATACATCTTCAAGCAACAAAGGTAGGGAGGTGGCACAGGGGACAGCCGTTGGTGCCGGTGTTGGTGCGGCTTCCGGAGCCGTGATTGGAGCGATACAGGGATCAGCCGGAAAAGGAGCTGCCATTGGGGCGGCGGTCGGAGCCACAGGCGGGCTTCTACGATCAGTTCTTCGAAAATCAGGACCAAGCCGGACCTACAAAAATTTTGTGAACACCTGTCTGAAAGAACGAGGCTATAAACCTATTGGTTGGGAATAGGGAAGGGGGCTGTTGAAAAAGCATGCCCTGAGTCTTTCCGAAGGGTCCCAGCGGCGTTCTCGGGCCTTTGCCGTACTCACGTACTCAAGTACACTCCGCGCCGTCAAAGTCCCTGCGGCCTTGATGGAAGAGCTCCCCGCGTCCGCGAGGACACGTTTTTTGAACAGCCCCTAGCTGACTAGTTTTCTCTCTCGGCTCTACGGAGTGCCCCCATCAACACTGGGTCATTTAAGGCCATCTCACTGAGCGCATCCATGATGTGCAGGTCTTTGGATTCCATTAACTTTTTGGCTTTGGCGTATTGTTTGCTATTGAATCGCGCGACGGTGGGTTGGTTGTTGATCACCTG
>LXTH01000121.1 GCA_001643555.1 Nitrospirae bacterium SPGG5
CGATCGTTTCATCATTGGATAAATCTTCAGCGAGAAACCCACCGGTAAACGTGGAAAAGCCTAACACCCGTCGGTCGGTCACGACCACGGCAACATGATCTTGCACGACTGTCTGGCGATGCTCTTCTTGCACACCAAGATCCTGCACCTTCCACCGACCGATGGGGCCTTGAAAGCCATACAGCCGCTTATCAGTCCGGACAAAAATCAACCGTGAGGTGACTTGGATTTTCTGCACGCTCTCTGAGATATCCAATCGTTGCTCACTCCATCTCTGCACTGGGCCGGAAAACCCCAGCAATCGGTCAGACGTTTGCACCAACGCGTTTATGCCTTTCGATTCGGTCAAGAGCACGGTTTCTCCAGCGCTCAGACGCGCTCTGACAAACCCGCTTCCACCGGTGATGCCCAACAGTCGACCCTGAGAGACGACAACAGCCACTTCATCAGAAATTTTGGCCTGCGCATGTGCCACTATTGGCCAGGAGAACACCACGACGCTGACAAACATCGCAACGATCTTGGCAAGACCTACTCCGACATCATGTTGTTCATTCCAACGCCCCAGGGACCATACTTCCATAATTCAAAACCTTCGCTGTTTTTTCCCTTCTGCCCTCAACGATTGGCCTCTTTGGGAAACCACGGGATAAACGCATTGGTGGTCCGTTGATAGTCACGATAGTCATCACCGCGACTGGCCAGGGCTTGCGCTTCGGCAAATGGAATCCCGCTCACTTTGAGCAAAGCCCAGATCATGAGGACGGGACCAACGAGGGTCAGCCATCCATCAGAAATCCCAACACTCATGACCACATACGCGCACCAATGGACGCCCTCAAAAAAATAATTGGGGTGTCGGGAATACCGCCAGAGACCTTCCCTACAGGTTTTGCCTCGATTGGAAGATTGTCGTCGGAAGCGATTCAATTGACYATCCGCTATCGTTTCACCACCAACACCAATTGCCCAMATAAGAATGCCTCCCATTTCCCAAAWACTCCASGTGGCCTCGGGGTTCGCCATSAGCACCAGCAAAGGTACRGACAATACCGCRATRGCYAACCCTTGRCCGATRAAATACACAAAMAACCACCATTCAGCTCGRCCTCCMASTTTTTCACGWAGCGATTGATAGCGAGGGTCTTCKGTCGCWTTSAYRATWCGARCACGAAAAATATACCCACCRAGSCGAAAGGCATAYCCMGCGCCCATGACCGCMACCACYATACGATGCGTYACATCKCCCRCAGTCACCAGACCTAAGCCAATGGCGACAAGGCCAAACCCCATACAAWATCCTACATCGGCCAAAGCCGCATTCCGGTGGTACCAGCGATATGCCAACCATAGCCCCACCATTATGGGTGTTGTCACCAACCATGCCCAAAGAAAAAGCGCCCAGTCCATTGAATTAACACCTCACTTGTCTGCCGACCCAATTATTGCCATTCCCAATAACTTCCATAAACTCGAAACCCGAATATCGAATTTCGAAACAAATCTGAAATCCTAAATTCGAATTTCATTTTGGTCATTATGATTTGTTTCGGATTTCGATATTCGGGTTTCGGATTTACTCTATGGTTCTTCTGCCATCAGCAGGGAGAAAAGCAATAGGTGATTACTGTACACCAGTCGTCCAAGTTCATCTCTATGGCAGACCACCATGAACTTGCACTCAGTTGACCGACCTCAGAGCCTTGTGTATGGTGATTTTCTGATTTTGATAAGGAGTGTTACCAATGAAAGAACAGATAATGCAGGCCTATTTGGAAGTCGAGCAATCGATGCAACGCTACAATGAGGTCTTACACGAGTACTTAGTTTCTCTTCAATCAGGCGAAGGGAGCGATGCAAAAAAACTGGAGCGCATGTCGGCTGGAACCAAGGCCATGGCTGATAGCAGTGGCATTTATCTTTCCTATGCCAAATTTGTGGCCTACGGCATGCCGGAAAGCGAAGACTTCATAGAAGAAGAGGATGATCTGCAAGCATAATACGTATCTCGTCGTTCGTATAGTGTGTTAACCGTTCGTGAAGACCCCCTCACCCTTGCCCTCTCCCCCATTCCATGGGGGCGAGGGATTTTTAAGATGTCTTCATTGAAGGGTAAAGCACTATATTTCGTAAAACCGCGAAAGGCCTCGTTCACATCTTCCACTTCATTTTTTCACGAGATACGAAATACAAACGACGAGATACCTGGATTATTTAAAGAAGAAGAAATAGCGACGAATCGCTACTTACGCATTCAGCAGCTGAATTTTGGTCGAAAAGTGGGGTAATATGTGGTCGGGGCGAGCCGATTTGAACGGCCGACCTCTCGCACCCCAAGCGAGTGCGCTACCGGGTTGCGCTACGCCCCGACACCATAGCAGGCTGTTCAAAAAGCATGCCCTGAGTCTTTCCGAAGGGGTCACCAGCGGCGTTCTCGGACCTTTTTGAACAGCCTGCCCAGCAACTCGTGTCTGGACCAGGACTTTAGATCTGCGCTACCAGGGACCTGTTCAAAATGGCCGCCCAGCAAGGCCGCAGGGCCTTTGACGCACGGAGCGTACACTTAGTACGTGAGCACGACAAAGGMCCGAGAAYGCCGCTGGCGGRMTTTTTCAACANNGYCCCTNTAGGAMCAATGGCGAATATCGACAAAATGTCCAGCAATCGCCGCCGCGGCAGCCATGGCTGGGGAGACGAGGTGCGTTCGTCCGCCCTTGCCTTGACGGCCTTCGAAGTTGCGATTGCTGGTTGATGCGCAACGCTCACCAGGTTGGAGCACATCCGCATTCATGGCTAGGCACATGCTACATCCAGCATCACGCCATTCGGCGCCAGCGGAGCGAAACACTTCATCCAATCCTTCTTCTTCAGCTTGTTTTTTCACGAGACCTGAACCCGGCACGACCATGGTGTGAACCCCTTCGGCCACTTTCCTCCCTTTAAAGTACGATGCGGCCACGCGCAAATCCTCAATTCGCGAGTTGGTGCACGACCCAATAAACACCCGATCAATCTTGAGCTCTTCAATGGGGGTTCCCGGTGTCAGGGCCATATAGTCCAACGCCCGCTGAATGGAATCTCGTGTCTCGCCTTCCGGATAGGAGCGAGGATCGGGAATTGCTTCATCCACACCGCTGACCATCCCAGGGTTCGTGCCCCAGGACACTTGTGGAGGAATCTCTTCAGCTTGAAAGCGAATGGTCTGATCGTATGAGGCACCCGGATCGGTTGTTAAACTCGCCCAAGCTTGTGCCGCTTGGTCAAACAGCTCCCCTTGGGGAGCCAAGGGCCGTCCTTGCACATAGGCGACGGTGGCTTCATCAGGAGCCACTATGCCGGCCCGTGCACCACCCTCGATAGACATATTACACAAGGTCATCCGGCCTTCCATGGTCAGAGCACGAACCGCTGATCCCGTGTATTCGATCACGTACCCGGTCCCGCCTGATGTGCCGATCTTGCCAATAATGGCCAAAATCATATCCTTCGCGGAACACTGTGGTGGCAACGTGCCATCGACYCGAATYTCCATGGTCTTGGGACGTTTTTGYACCAAACATTGKGTGGCCARMACATGCTCGACCTCACTGGTKCCAATRCCRAACGCCAARGCCCCAAAKGCTCCATGCGTGGAGGTGTGTGAATCMCCRCACACAATCGTCATCCCAGGCAAGGTCAGGCCCTGTTCCGGYCCAATCACATGCACAATACCTTGGCGGATATCRTCCATKGTRAAAATGGARATWTTGGAGTCCTGRCAATTTTGTTCYAGMGTYTGGATTTGAATACGGCTCATGGGRTCAGCAATGCCCAAACCTCGGTCCGTGGTCGGRACATTATGRTCTGGAACCGCTAGCACGGCTGTYGGACGTCGAGGCGTGCGCCCGGCAAGTTTTAATCCCTCAAAAGCYTGAGGGGAGGTGACTTCATGAACCARGTGGCGATCAATATAAAGAAGAGTCGTGCCATCAGCCTCCTCATGAACGACATGTGTTTCCCAAATCTTATCAAAGAGGGTCTTTGCGGGCATCCCTGGCTCCTTTAGTAAATTGAAGGACCAAGATCATGCGCCGAATGACTTCCGCCTTGCAACCTCGTATAATCCTCTTTTCCCAGCTATTGGGGCCGTAAACCAGAGGGCTCTTGGTCCAGGAGGCAACCAAAATCTTCGTGGGGGAAATTTTTTCGTACCCCCCTTTTCATAAGACCCCGAGCGAGGTAATTTGGTAGGTGACAGAGGATTTGCTATACTTTTTGAAAGGTTTCGTTTACATTTCATGGTTTAGGGTTTGACCATTGACGGAAAAACTCCTTTTCCGTCGAGGACTTATGTTACAAAGAGATCTCGTCTTCTTTGAGCAGACCCACCTCTGTCACAGGATGTGACCTTCAAGCCAATTGGCCAATCAGATAGTATGTCTTTCTTGTGATGTGGCAAAAGTAATTGAAAAACAGCATCCGTTTGAGAAAAACCGGGTCCCTCGATCATGCAATCGATCATGCCAAGAGTCGTCCTGAAAATGGGAGATACGTGTGGGCTTAATTAGTCGTTTCCTCAGTATGTTTTCTAGCGATATGGCGATTGATTTAGGAACCTCGTCTACCCTGGTCTATGTGCAGGGTAAAGGGATTGTGCTGAATGAACCCTCCGTCGTGGCCATTGAAAAAAGATCCAATACGATTTTAGCGGTCGGGAGCGAAGCGAAACGCATGGTGGGTCGGACGCCTGGCAATATCACCGCGATTCGTCCGATGAAAGAGGGCGTCATTGCCGATTTTGAAATGACCGAGCGTATGCTGAAGTATTTTATCACCAAGGTGCATCATCGCAGCGCGTTTGTGCGTCCGCGCATCATCATTGGCGTGCCCTCACGCATCACGCAAGTCGAACAGCGGGCCGTGAAAGAGTCCGCTGAGTTGGCAGGCGCACGGGAGGTCTATCTTATTGAAGAGCCCGTGGCCGCCGCCATTGGCGCCGGACTACCGATTACCGAACCTTCAGGCAATATGGTAGTCGATGTTGGCGGTGGCACAACGGATATTGCCGTCATTTCTCTTGGGGGAATCGTCTACAGCGAATCAGTGAAAGTCGCGGGGGACCAAATGGACTCCGCCATCATTAGCCATGTCAAGCGAGAGTATAGCCTGCTCATCGGAGAGCATATGGCCGAGCGAGTCAAATTTGAAATTGGCTCGGCGTACCCTCTTCCCGAAAAGGCACAGATGATGGTGAAGGGACGGGATTTAATTTCCGGCATCCCGCGAACCATTGTCGTGGAAGATACGGAAATTCGAGAAGCCTTACAGGAATCGATTGCGACGATTGTGGCAGCCATCAAGGTGGCATTGGAAAATACGCCGCCGGAGTTGGCAGGAGACATCATTGACCGAGGAATTGTGTTGACGGGAGGAGGCTCGCTCCTAAAAGGGTTGGATGCCCGGTTACGTGACGAAACCGCGCTTCCAATTGTGACCGTGGATGACCCACTCATCTCCGTGGTATTAGGGGTGGGAAAGACACTCGAAGAGCTTTCCTTGCTGCGAAACGTGGCTTCCATGTCAGCCGTCAGTTCATATTCATAAAGGACACATGTATGATCGGCCGGGTCCGGCCTTTAGTCCTGTGGAGTCCCAGTACAAGGCGACTAGTTGTGGTGTTGGTGATTATCGCCCTGGTACTTCTATTTCTCCTTCCTCGCCAAACGCAATTTCTCCTCCAACAAGTCAGTAAGCCCGTGGCGGACCTGGTCAGCGTTCCCTTGGAAATGATGGCCGATGTCGATCGTGGGGTTCGCAATTGGTGGAACCAATATGTCGCCCTACAAGGCATCTATGAACAAAACCGCGACCTTCAGGTCAAAGTTCAGAACTTGGAAGGAGAATTAAATCGGCTCCGGGAACACGCTCTGGCCTCTCAACGGTTAGCTGCATTGCTCGACTTTCAGGAAGAAAGCACCATGACCACTCTTGCGGCACGAGTGATTGGCCGAAGCGCCTCGAATTGGTATAGCGGTGTGGTGTTAAATAAAGGAGAAGATGATGGAGTCGCGGTGGAATTTGGCGTGATCACCCCAGCCGGGATCGTTGGGTACATTGTGAAAGTCGCCAGTTCAACGAGTATCGCCTTGTTAATCACCGATCCCAATGTGGCGGTAACTGGCCTGATTCAGCGAACACGGGATGAAGGCATTGTCCAAGGAACGGCACAGGGTTTTGTCCGAATGAAATACATTCCTCCCTTAGCAGCCGTGAAAGAAGGGGATGCGGTTGTCACTTCGGGATTGACCGGAGGATTTCCTCGCGGGCTTCTGATTGGGCAAGTTCTCAAAGTTGGAGAACGAGAAGGAGATCTCTTCCAAACGGCTCATGTTGCCCCTGTAGTCGATTTTGGAAAGTTGGAGGAAGTGTTAATCGTCCTTCCACCACCATCGTCGGAAAGGACGGAGTCGATTGGCAACGTCCTGACTTCTCAAGAGAAGAAACCCAAGGATTCATGAAAACTGGTCTTTTCGTCGGCTTTATTCTCCTGCTCGTCCCCCTCCAAACGACTGTGTTAGGGTCCATTAGCCCGTTTGGCATTCGCCCGGATTTGTGTCTTATCGCAGCCTGCCTCATTGGGTTTCTCACTGGACAGGTCCAGGGATTGATCATGGGATTTTTTCTCGGATTTGTTCAAGATCTGTTTTCCGCCAGTGACTTGTGGCTGAATACCATCACCAAATCTGGCGTGGGATTCTTCGCCGGGTTGATTGCGAGAAATTTAGCGAATGCCGCGTCGCATTCAGCATTTTTAGTTGTGGCTGTTTTTTCAGTCTTTTCCGGGGTGGTGTTTATGGTGTCGTCAAGAGTTGGCATGGACATCGGGGATGTGTTGTTGGGATTTCCTTCCATCCTCTTGCCCCAAGCGCTCTTTGATGGGTTGGTGGCTATTGCCGTCTATTGGGTCGCCACTCGTTGGACACCAGAGGCCTCAAGCTTCTAGGAGTTGTCGCTCGTGGCTAGAGAAGAAAGATGGTATGAAAATTCTTATAAATACGAGGGACGAATTTGGGCATACCTTTTCAATAGTCCCAAAACGGATTCGAAATGAGTGACAGAAAACTTCAAGAAAGCGGATTAGCGGAACTCCAACAGCGGTTGGTTCTGCTCAAAATCGGCGTGCTGGTCGTCATCGGCCTTCTCGCATTGCGTTTATGGCAATTACAGGTTCGTGATGGTCCG
>LXTH01000002.1 GCA_001643555.1 Nitrospirae bacterium SPGG5
GGCGAGAATATCCAGCGCCTGCACCAGTGGCAGGCCAGAGTTGATCATCGTGGCGAACTGCCTCGTGAAGATCACCACGTCTCGCGTCGGGACCTTGCCCCCTTTCTTCCGCTTCTTCTGCTGTTGCCGCACCCTGACGACCATCATCCGCTGCTGGCGCAGTTGCTTGACCACATCCTCCTTGGTCGGGAGGTTGAGCGTGCCGGTCTTTTCCTCCCCGGTCGCCGTTCGTGCTGTGTACTCGAAGACAGGCATTAGTTAGCTCCGAATTGGTTACCGACGGCCCGCTACCGCCTTCTTGCGCCCCCCGGGGCCATCCTCTCCGGGAACAGGTTCCCCTACCATGCGCAGGAAGTCGTTCTGGTCTGAAGCGACACGCAGGCATTCCTCCAACGTGACCTCACGCGACATGTACAGCTGGTACAGCGAGTCTGTCATGGTCTGCATGCCGTGTTTGGCTTGTCCGGTTTGCATGATGGAGTAAATTTGCCGAATTTTATCTTCTCGAATCAAACCACGAATTACTGCGGTCGGCATGAGAATTTCAAGACCCAAGACACGACCTGCAGCCTTCATTCGAGGAATCAAGGTTTGCGCAATCATGCCTTCGAGAACCATGGCGAGGCGATGCCGAATGAATGGTTGTTCCTCACCGGGAAAATATTGCACCAGACATTGTAAAGCCAACAGACATGATGACGTTTGCATCGTCAGCAAAACAAGATTCCCGGATTCTGCGAGGGTAAGCGCGGCCTCGATTGTCTCACGATTCCCACTGTCCCCAATCATGACCACATCAGCATCTTCCCGTGAGACAGACGCAAGGGCCGATGAAATATTGGGAACATCCCCACCAATTTCACGCTGTGACACGAAACCCTTTTTATCTGAATGAAGAAACTCGATGGGTTGTTCCAGAGTCAAGATATGCGCTCCACGTTCAGAATTGAGTTTATCGATAAACGCCGCCAGGGTTGTGCTTTTTCCGCTCCCGGCGGGACCCGCGACAATCAGGAGACCTTGAAATTTTTTCGTCAGATCACCGAGAACTTGAGGCACCCCTAAGTTCTTGAGCAAGGGAATATGAAGTGGAATGAAACGGATCGCTAGCGCAGGCAMTCCACCTTGCGAAYAACAATGGAGTCGAAATCTACCGAGTGATTCAAGGTGAAGGGTAACATCTYCAGACTGTTGMSYCASMGCAGATCKACCYGTTGAGGAAYCTTGTGGACACAACATGGATTCGTTCATCAAACCTTCCAGATCCTCAACAGACAACGCCGGTTCATCGAGAGCCAACAGACGCCCGTCCACCCGAACCCGTGGAACGCGATTCGCCACCAGATGCAAATCGGAACCTCCCCGGTGCACCAAAACCGAGAGGTACGTTTCGAGATTGCTCATGCCAGAATAATTTCCTTTATCGTTTTCCTAGATTCCAAATACGTTCCATGCACTCGAAATGCGAATATCGAAATGCGAAATACATCCGCAATTCGAATTTTTAATTTGGTCATTCTCCTTTGTTTCGGATTTCGATATTCGAGCTTCGGATGTACCCTATTATTTTCTCACCATCAGTGGAGAGAACGAACACTAATTGAAATAGCGATAAAAGAGGTCAAGTCAGTGTTGAAGCACTCACTACTTCCTCAATCGTCGTCAACCCAGCCCTAATCTTGTTCAACCCGTTCTGACGCAAAGACTTGAGACCTTCCTGTCGGGCTTGCTGACGGAGAAGGTCCGACGAAGACCGCTGCAAGATGAGGGACTGAAGAGCTTCAGAAACAGGCAAGACTTCGAACAACCCGATGCGTCCGCGATACCCGGTAGAATGACAGGCCGGACACCCTTGCCCACGTACCGGCACCACCTCGTGCGCTTCTTCTTCGGTAAATCCTATCTTCATCAGTTGATCAGATGGAATGGGATCAGGCTTCTGGCACAATGCACACACCTTCCGCACCAGCCGTTGCGCAACAATCAAACGAAGCGAGGATGCCACCATAAACGGTTCAACCCCCATGTCCAACAATCGGGTGACCGTTCGAACCGCATCGCCAGTATGAAGCGTTGACAGGACTCGATGCCCGGTCAACGCGGCCCTCACCGCAATTTGGGCGGTTTCCCAATCGCGGATTTCCCCCACCATCATGATGTCTGGATCTTGTCGGAGAAATGCCCGCAGGACCGTGGCAAAGGTCAAGCCAATTTCTTCTTTGATGGGAACCTGAGTAATGCCCGCAAAGTGATATTCAATCGGATCTTCAGCGGTCACAATGTTGACATCAGGAGTATTCAACACCTGCAAGGCCGAATACAATGTCGTGGTCTTGCCACTACCTGTTGGGCCGGTAACCAGAATCATCCCGTCGGGTTGCTCTAACGCGGCAAGGAAGTTCGCAAGTTCGGCATCAGCCAATCCCAAGGCTGAAAGATCCAAGGTCAGTCCTGACCGGTTTAATAAACGCAACACGGCTTTTTCGCCATGGAAACTCGGTAAAATAGACAGCCGCGCATCCAGCGACCGCTGTTGATCCAAATCTACACTAAGCCGTCCATCTTGTGGAAGCCGGCGTTCAGTAATATCCAGCTTCGCCAAAATCTTCAGGCGTGAAATCACCGCGTTCCGAAGACGAAGCGGGTAGGTCATCTGTGTCTGCAACACCCCATCCAACCGAAACCGAACTCGAACCGACGTTTCRAAYGGCTCAAAGTGAATATCACTCGCCCCGACCTGTGCCGCATTCGYCACGATGGTAGTGACCAAATCAACAATTGGAGAATCATCTTTTASGAACACCTCGCCATGTGATGTCGGCTGGGCATCCARCAAACTGGACGAGGCTCGTTCCAGTAAGGCAGTCATRTTCGCCTGATTCAACAGRRAATCATKTTCAGATGKTTCRTSAWGARRTYGGTYATCRCCAGCCCCAWTGCCTKGATGGGAAAAWCYWTCTCCYGATCGCGAMMCCAMKGGTGAAWCGGARGGCAGAGAKTYTTTAGATGATTTCCCGTACAGGAGCTGAATCCGATKACACACATCAGCTTCACRYGCYACCATGGGAATAATCGAACAGTTCGTSCGAAAYCGCAGWTCATCGAGCAGACGCACATCSGCTGGATTCACCATRGCCACCGTCAGCCGGTTTCCAATTTTTTTGATAGGAACGATGCCTTGCTGTTGGGCCCATTCGAATGACACGAATTGGGTTAAACCAGGATCAGGTGAATCGGGAGGATCATGCAGCACGGGCAACCCGTACTGTTGTCCAAGGAAAGTCAGAAGGGTGTGTTCAGAAATCGCGCCTTGCTCGACAAGAATGGCGCCGAGCCGGGCCTTGGTGTCTTGTTGGACTTGAAGCGCAGCATGCAGTTGGGCCTCGGAAATACAACCGGCTTCGAGTAACAACTTGCCCATCCGCTCGCGAACCATAGGACATCGACCATAGAATTAGGACCTGAGAGAAAATAACTTGGACTATTTCGCGCCAAGATTTGGGGCAGATTTGGACGGAACGATTGAGAAAAACCCGAGGCATAGCACAGCTATGTTGAGGGTGTTTCGATTGAGGCCCGTTCAAAGATGGCCCGAAGATTGGATGCGAAATTGTTCAAGTTATTTTCTCTCAGGTCCTTAGGGTTCACTGACGGTGAGCCGTTGGCCAATGGAAATCGTGTCGCCGAAAATATTATTCCAATTTTTGAGTTGCCCCACGGTGACTCCAAACTGTCTAGAGATTCCGTAGAGCGTATCGCCTCGTACGACCGTGTACGACGTTGACTCTCCGCCTCCACTCACTTCACCAAAATCCCTAAAATCCGATTCATCAAACGACAGGTCACTCAGCCCAAATTCCGACAGTGAGGGTTCGGATAAGGTTAAATCCGACCCTGAGGAAAAATCGGATAGCCCCGAATCTGATCCCATGCTGTCCATGGTACTGCCTTGCCGACTCATTTGATCCCGTAAAGCATCGAGTTCAATCGTCAGGTCTTTATTTTGAGCTTCGATGGAAGCCATCTGGCGTTTGTTTCCTTGGACTTGGGTATTCAATTCGCCGGTGCGCTTTTCTTCTTGGGCTAACAGGCGTTGAAAGTTCAAGGCCCGCGCTTTTTCCGCTTCGTATTTTTCTGAGCTGACACAGCCCGCAAACAGACCACTGCTCAGGAGGCAGATGATCGACAAGCAGATGATGTGCTTGACTCGCCATGAGTGATCACGTTTCGTAACATCTGCATGATGAGATTTGGTCATGGTCAAATTTCCTCCGCTATTGTTCAGTGGACGTATCATTTCTCAATTGGTGTGTACTCTTCCCTGGAAGACTGGGACCGGATGACAGAATAGATTGAGAATCCTTGAATGTCAAATTGGATCCCGGCCCAGGATACGGTAGGCCCATCCCTTCAATTGACCGGCTGTAGGGCCTATGCTACCTTCGTCTTCTGGTAAAAATATGTACAGAATTTTCAAAATATGTGATTCCGAGGTGAGATGACAGCCAATCAAAAATCTCCGCGACAGGTAGAAGTTGAAGGTATTTCCCTACGCCTAGCCCAACCCAATCATTCTGAGCAAGAGTGGATCGGAGACCGTGAAATCTTGCAACAGCTCCTGGCCTGTTGGCTGGTGGTCGCGGACAAAGATCTTCCCCTGTGCCCCCGTGTGATTGGTCAGCCTGGCATTGGTAAGACCACCTTGGCCATGTCGGCGGCACATGAACGGAAGCAGGCCATGTATATTTATCAATGCACGGCCGATACTCGACCAGAAGACTTGTTGATTACCCCGGTCATTGCCGAAGGTGGGACGATTACCTACCAAGCCTCACCGTTAGTCACAGCCATGCTCAACGGAAGTGTGTGCTTGCTTGATGAAGGCAATCGCATGAATGAGAAGAGTTGGGCCTCGTTGGCACCCCTCCTGGATCACCGCAGGTGTGTGGAATCCGTGATTGCCGGCATTCAAATCCAAGCGCATCCTGACTTTCGCTGTTGCGTCACGATGAATGAAGATGCTTCCACGTATGAAGTGCCCGACTACATGTTATCCCGTCTTCAACCCACCCTGAAATTGGACTTTCCCACCAGGGAACATGAGTTGGCCATCCTGCAATATCATTTGCCCTTTGCACCGCAGGATATCCTGCTGCTCACCGTGGATTTTTTGCAGAAGGCCCATCAACTGGATTTAGGGTTTTCCGTGCGGGATGGCATGCATCTTCTCCAATATGCGGTCAAACGGTTAGCGCAAGATTCCTCCCACCCGATTTCACGCGATGGTATGTGGCGTGAGGCCCTCATCAAAGTGCTTGGGGAGGAGGCCTTGGATTTGGAGGGACTCTCCCGCCAACGAAAACGTGCGATAGGAGAACAGGCCTTGCCTCGTGGGCTTGGCGATTTCTTTTTTGAACCGGAGGACCCCTTGCATCCTGATCGATAGGTGAGAAATAACAAGCACGAAAATCGAAATTCTAAACAAATTCCAATAATCAACATTTCAATGTTCCACATTTGATTAGAGGGTTTGGTCTTTCCCACCTTCGAATTTTGAATGTGTTTGAGATTTGGTGCTTCGGATTTAGAGTTTCCCACATGAAATCCCTCTCTCCCACTGCTGAATCCGTTCTCGAACTGTCCTCACACATTCGTATCCTCCCCATTCAGCATGCCAGTAGCGATGTGGCGCAGGAAGTCCGGGAACTCTTTCTGTCGCAACGAGCCGATTGTCTGGCCGTTGGGTTGCCGTCTTCGGTTGAGCCATTGGTTGAGCAGGGAATCCAACGACTTCCCCAGATTAGCCTCGTGGTGCTTCCGGAGCCTGATCAACAGGAACAGCCGACTTGCAGCTATATACCGATTGATCCATGCCAACCGACGATCATGGCGCTTCGAGTGGCGAAGGGGGAAGGCATTGATCGAAAGTATATCGATCGCGATGTCACCGTATTTGAACCCCTGTCATTTCCATCGCCTGATCCGTATGCGCTGAAACTGATTTCGTTGCCAACCTTTGCTGGCGCATTGCTGCCGTTCATGCCGTATCCCAAGCCTCAGAGCCAGCGTTATGAGCGTATCAAGTGGATGGCGTTTAAACTCCATGAATTAGAACTCGACTATTCCTCGATCGTCTGCCTGTGCCCGATCGAAGATTGGCCYTGGTTGCGGGATGCRTATCAACAACGGTGGGCGTATACCTCACCCGAACCGTTGGCGGAWACTCCCTTTTTKTGTACCGTGGCGCCATCCACCTTGTATTTTGCTTTATGTGAATTGCCATTYATGACCGAATTATTTGAGCAACGAAGGCTGGAAGCCCNGRTCSGAWGARCRKYTYWSSAKKRATGNSGANWCMRAKAKCKTWTGMYKKMWTNCYGCWYRMRWWGGTTGGCGAAACGATCCCCGACTTATGCTCAAGAAGCCAACTGGGTGACTCCGCAACTGCTGCAAATGTTTTTGCAGTATGTCCGAAATCTGACCTTGCTTGAACGTCGATTGACTCCTGATCTATACACGCTTGTATTGGCCAGCAAGCAAATGGCAGGGGATGAATTCGCCATAACCTTGTTGGAGACCGCGAAAACATATGTGTTTCAAGACGAGGAATCGTTGAGTGTTGGATTGCCACCGTATGCGGTTGGGATTGAGCAACTTGAATCACCGGATGGGGAGGTTTCCCGAGCGAAAAATCGGTTGCAGGGGGCGGCATCGTCCTGGCGTTCTTTATCTCTCAAACCCACGCCGACGCGGCAGAAAAAACAACAATGGGCCTATCGGTGGAACCCCTTTGGCCAATGTTCGTGGCCACCAGAGGACGATCGCATCGAAGGTTTTACTGCTCATGTTCGTGAACAAGCCAAGGCCGTGTTAGGGTCTGATCTTGCACGTGTTGATAAATTCACCACGTCGATTCGTGATGGAATCGACATGCGCGAAACCTTGCGTAATTGGAACCCCAAACGTGGAAAGAAGCTGAGCGACATTTATGTCAAGGATATTCCACCATCTCGTGGCCATGTGGAGATTGTGGTCTTTGTATTTGAAGTGCCGGCGGACCCAGCTAAATTTTCCTGGAAGGCTACGTGGTATGCGGAGCATGGCCAGGAATCAACGTTATGTTTTTATGCCACGCCCTTTCTTGACAATATGGTTGGACCGGGTATCGGTCAGTCGCAATATGGCGGGTC
>LXTH01000054.1:0-3193 GCA_001643555.1 Nitrospirae bacterium SPGG5
GAAACCCGGCATGGGTTAACATATGGATCTGAAAAATGAGCGTGGTCAGAACATGATCCTCTGACTCAAGCAATGCATGCAAGCCTGCTAGAAGCAAACGAAACATTTCGTGGCTCGGATCTCGTTCAGCGGTAATCCCTTCTACCAGAGACACCATTCTGGCTGCTGCAGACATTCGCTCCAGATCTTCGCGCAACGATGCGAAGTGTTCCAGGATATCAACATGACTGATCGAGGCTAAGCTATCATTGCGCTTATCGAACAGCGTAAGGTTCACACAGGTAAAGGGTTCGAGGGCTCCGCCAAAACGACTTTTTATTCGCCGGGCCCCGCGTGCAATCCCTCGCACTTTTCCGAGTTTGTAGGAAAAGAACGTGACGATGCGATCAGCCTCTCCCCATCGCATACTTTTGAGTGCTATCGCTTCTGTTGTGATATGTGCCATAAAATTTCTAGCAGGATGTTGAAAACGTCTGTCCAGCAAGGCCGCAGGCACTTTGGCACGCGGAGCGTACGAGAGTACGTGAGCATGACAAAGTGCCGAGAACGCCGCTGGCAGGCGTTTCCAACATCCTGTGCTATCGGAAATGTTCCAGCATCATCGTTGCGAGCCCAAGATAAATCGTCACGCCGATGATGTCCATGGCCGTGGTTATAAACGGACCCGCGGCCACCGCAGGATCGACCTTAAACTTTTTCAACAATAGCGGTGTCACCGATGCCATACTCGCGGAAATGAGAAACGTCATGAGTAGAGCCCCACCAACGACAACTCCGAAAATTCCACTGCCTTGCCAGACCCATCCTACCATCAACAACAGCGTCCCACAGATAAGCCCCAACACCAATCCAATGCGCAATTCGCGAAACACGACTTTCCAAATATCACTCAAATCCACCCGCCCGGTGGCCAGCCCGCGAATGATGAGCGTGGATGATTGCAGGCCAAGGTTTCCACTCATGGCGGCGATGACGGGAATAAACGTCACGATGACAACGACTTCCTGAATCGTCAAGCGAAACCACCACAGGATGAATCCTGACACGAGGCTCCCGACCAAATTCGTAAACAGCCATGGCAGTCGAAGCCGAACCGATTGAAGGCTGGACCTGTGCATCTCTGCATCCTCCTCAGCAGCACCTGCCATCTTGAGCATATCTTTCGTGTCTTCTTCTCGGATCACGTCCACCACATCGTCCACGGTAATAATACCAACCAAACGTCCATCATCCCCCACCACAGGGATGGCCAAGAGATTATAGGTGGCCACTTGTCGGGCGACTTCTTCCTGATCCGTATCAACCGTGACGCTCAGCACYTCTCGCGTGAGCATRTTTTTCAACGGCGTCGTAGGGGCAACCACGAGAAGTTCTCGTAAGGACACCACGCCCGWTAAYTTTTCATTTGGATCGGTWACATARATATAAAATACAGTYTCGGCYTTRGTGGCTTGYTGCAGACGTTGRATRGMTTCCTGCGCGGTMGTGCCTTCGGGAAGWGCCAAAAACTCCGTCGTCATRATGCTCCCGGCSGTGCCTTTRGGATAGGCCATCAAGTTCACGACTTCTTGAGATTCTTCTRCCTTCATCAACGGYAAAATTTCTTGTGYGCGYTCATCCGGCARCACRCCTARGATATACGCGACRTCATCCGCCGGCACMRAACGGAGCATCCAGGTAATYTCGGCTGCRTTGCGATCTTCTAAGACCTGCGGAATCATTTCCTYACTCAACTCACTGACGACYTGCCCTTGTTCAGGAATGCCCTTCACCAACTCAAAAATKGTTTGGCGCTCCTGCRGNNCGRAWSANMGRTKCAKMAKGNANSCCGWGMSATGTCAGCAGGATGTAACCGGTTAATCAAATTAGTAAGATTTGCAATCGCACCTCGTTTGAGCAGCCGACGCACGGAGAGCAACACCACATCAAATTTACTTTGATGGCTATTCTCCATGAGGAGAGCCTCAGACTGAGTTTCTTCCCCAACGGTGGGATCTGTGATTTTGACTGGATCGATCATGTCGTTCTTAGGGTTCGCGCAAAAATACCTTTGCCTTTTTTGGTGCCGAGACGCCTGTCTGGCAAGGCGCGAGGACTGCGCATACTCCTCCGCATGTAAAGGACGAGCAACGCCGCCAGACGGGGTGGATCGACGCCAAAAAATGTGAAGGTATTTTTGCGCGAACCCTTAATATCCCAACTCGACGAGCAAGCGCTCATTGTCCCGCCAGGCATCTCTAACCTTCACATGCAGATCGAGAAATACTTTCACATCCATTTCACGTTCAAGGTCAAGACGTGCCGCCGTCCCAATTTCCTTCAGTCTCGCTCCGCCCTTTCCAATGATAATGGCCTTTTGTCCTGGTTTTTCTACCAWAATTGAGGCYGCAATCGAACACAGCTTGCCCTGTTCCAGAAATTCATCAATATGAACTGCCACGGCATAGGGCAATTCCGCCCTCGTTTGTTCAAGAACTTTTTCGCGAACAAGTTCTGCAGCTAATTGCCGCATGGACTGATCCGTCACAAAACCATCATCGTACGCGCCCTCTTGTTCCGGGAATCGGGCAAAGGCCAAATCCCGTAATCGATCAACATTTAACCCCGTCATCGCGGACAATGGGATGATTTCCGACCACTCACCCAGGGACTGGTAGGCTTCGATCACCGGTAGCACTTTCGGCTTTCGGATGAGGTCGATTTTATTGACCAGCAAAAATACGGGGAGACTTTCGGACCGATCAGGTGAGGAAAACACTTGTTTGATGACCGCTCGATCCCCTGCACCAGGCATCTTCCGTCCATCCACCATCACCGCAAGCAGATCCGCATCATGCACCGTATCTAACGCTGCCCGCACCATGCGCTTATTGAGCCGATGCCACGGTCGATGCAAACCCGGCGTATCCAGCAGAGCAAGTTGTCCTTCTGGAAAATGTGCAACGCCAAGAATGCGGGACCGCGTGGTCTGGGGCTTATCAGACACGATCGCAATCTTTTGTTTGACAAGCGTGTTCACGAGCGTAGACTTTCCAACATTCGGGCAGCCCAATATGGCTATGGTTCCAAATTTCATAAACAGTTCCTCATGGCCTTGTGGGCCACTTATGCGTGATGAAAAKGTGAGWGTCARTCAGGATRAAGRGTTCGCGCAAGMATAACTTCCCCTGTTTGGGYGCTGAGACACCTGTCT
>LXTH01000054.1:3198-7179 GCA_001643555.1 Nitrospirae bacterium SPGG5
GGCANNAGGNCNGCGMRKACTSCKCRTAYKSMWMGAACGAGCAACGCCGCCAGACGGGATGGATCGACGCTCAAACAKGGRAAGTTATTTTTGCGMGAGCCCTTACTATTTCCAAAGCAGGTTAAAAAAGATTTACGCGTGGAAGGGACAAACACGGGAAAGGYATGGGCACTTCAATGGCKYATCATYAATATTCCCTCCCGTTTTAGCTTGGTCTCTCCACAAAARTCAGGGACACGTGTATTCATAAGGGCTCGACCAATTGATACACGACCTCTCCTTCCTTGACGTACCCTAAACGTTCCCTTGCAAGTTTCTCAAGCGTAAAGGAATCATTCTGCACAAGATGGATTTCCTGTTCGAGGGCTGCATTCGATTGCTCAAGTTGTGCGATGTTCTGATTCATCCGGTCTAACTCATTTTCCATTCGGATATATTGGGTCATCTCCGCACCTTCCATCAACCACATGACCAACACCACAATGCCAACCACAAGAGCCACGGGCCTCTGCCACGACCGCAGAGCAGGCCATGGCTTCGATGACTCAACGACCCGTTTGCAATTCGCTCGCATCAATTACCCGCACCCCGTGTTTGGATCACGTGCCGTCCTCGATACTGTGCAGCCTTCCCCAGTTCTTCTTCGATCCGCAAGAGTTGATTATATTTAGCTAACCGATCCGTTCTCGACAATGACCCGGTTTTAATTTGTCCGGCATTCAACGCCACAGCCAAATCCGCAATCGTCGTATCTTCGGTCTCTCCCGATCGATGGGAAATGATAATACCATACCCCGCGCGCTTAGCCATTTCAACGGTTTCGAGTGTTTCCGTCAGGGTACCGATTTGATTGACTTTGATAAGAATAGCCGTGGCCGCTTTTTCCCGAATCCCTTTGGATAGGTATTTGACATTGGTCACAAACAAATCATCGCCCACCAATTGCACACGATCGCCCAGCCGGTCGGTCAACTGCTTCCAGCCCTTCCAATCATCTTCATGGAGTCCATCTTCAATCGACACGATGGGATACTTGTTCACCAACTGCTCATAATATTCGCCCATCTGAGTAGAGGATTTTGCTACACCACCTTCAGCCTGCAACACATATCCCTTCTTTCCATAAAACTCGCTCGCCGCCGCATCCAAAGCCAACACGATATCACGACCAGGCCGATAGCCCGCCTTGCGAATGGCCTCGATGATCACGGCCAACGCCTCTTCATTCGATTTCAACGCCGGTGCAAACCCGCCTTCATCGCCAACCGCCGTGCTAAGCCCTTTTGCCTTTAACAGCGCTTTCAAATGATGAAACACTTCCATACCCATCCGCAGGCCTTCACTAAACCGTGAAGCGCCAACTGGCATGATCATGAACTCTTGAATATCCAAACCATTATCCGCATGCGCGCCGCCATTGATAATATTCATCATGGGCACCGGCAATTCACGAGCATCGGCGCCACCGAGGTATCGGTACAAGGGCTGTTTCGTTTCGGCAGCCGCCGCATGCGCCACGGCCAACGACACGCCAAGCATTGCATTGGCGCCCAGGCGCGATTTGTCTTTTGTGCCATCCAGCGCAATCATGGTGGAATCAACGGCCGCTTGGTCCAAAGCATTCATCCCTTTGAGCTTCGGAGCAAGGGTTTTTGAAATACTCTGTAACGCTTTTGTCACACCCTTTCCCATCCACCGTTTGGGATCTTTATCTCGTAATTCTAAGGCCTCGCGACTCCCCGTGGATGCACCGGACGGGACGGCCGCCCGTCCCCACGCGCCGCTAGATAATTGCACATCGACTTCAACGGTTGGCGTGCCGCGCGAATCGAGAATCATACGGCCCTTCAGATCCTGAATTGCACTCATGCATGCATTCCTTATCGGACAAGAGTGAACATTAACGTTTCACCTTCGTGAGCACCAGTTTCTGTGCCCATCATACTAATTTTCTCACTTTTGACAAGCTCAAATGAACCTAGAAACGGCAGTTGGGCGCAAAAAAGACGTGTAAGATATTGGTGTGCATGGTGAAATACAAAAAGTCGTGGTCACCTCGGGTCTGTCATTTCGACCCTTGGGAGAAATCTCCCTTCTGCCGAACCACAGATTTCTCCCAAGGGTCGAAATGACAAGAGTGGGGGGTAATCCCTGGTGGTGATGAGACCTTTTTGTATTGTGCCAGGTCCTAAGAGCTTGCGCGGACTTTTGTGATCCAACTGCTGCTTCTAGGTTCAAAGATGGCCCGAAGATTGGATGCGAGATTGACCAAGTTATTTTCTCTCAGGTCCTAACGGGCAGGGTTCTTTGGGGATGTGACGCGTGAGACGTGAAGCGGAAGAGTTTGGTGGAGGAGCCTTTATTATGAGTGAGACCCCGATCGAGAACATTGATATTCAAGCTATTCTCCCCCACCGGTATCCGTTTTTATTAGTGGATCGGGTGACGGAATTACACACTGATCAGATGGCTGTTGGGGTGAAAAACGTCACGATCAATGAACCGTTTTTTCAGGGACACTTTCCTGGCCATCCTATTTTTCCAGGGGTTCTCATTCTTGAGGCTTTAGCGCAGCTTGGTGGAATCCTGGCTATACTCTCAACTCCAGGAAATACTCCGCCGGTTGTATTTTTAACGGGTATTGATAAAGCAAAGTTTCGTAAGCCCGTGGTTCCTGGTGATCAATTGCGTCTCCAGGTCACGGTGATTAAAAGACGTCCTCCCTTTTGGAAAATGCAGGGTAAAGCCTTTGTTGGCAATGATTTAGTGTGCGAAGCTGAATCGACGGCGATGGTCACGACGACCACTGAGTCGGAGTCGGTACGCGAGTAGGATGAGAAGCTGAGTATGTCTATCCATTCCACAGCCATTGTGCATCCCAAGGCGGAACTCGATGAAGATGTTACTATTGGGCCGTATTGCATAGTCGGAGAGCATGTGCACATTGGGCGTGGAACCGAGTTGCTCTCCCATGTCTGCGTGGAAGGATGGACCGAAATCGGTCAACGATGCAAGATCTTTCCATACGTGTCCATCGGCACCCCTCCCCAACACCTTCAGTATCATGATGAGCCCACCAAAGTCATCATTGGGGACCAAAATATTTTGCGGGAATATGTTACGGTGAATCGAGGGACGGCGTTTGGCGGGGGCATTACCTCATTGGGGAAGCATAATTTTTTGATGGCCTACGTGCATATCGCGCATGATTGTCACTTGGGAGATTCGGTCGTGATGGCCAATGCAGCGACGTTGGCCGGGCATATCACCATCGGGAGTTATTCCGTGATCGGTGGGTTGGTTGGGGTCCATCAGTATGTCCGTATTGGCGATTATGCCATGATTGGCGGATGCTCGGCCGTGGCTCGTGATGTGCCGCCGTATATGCGGGCAGTCGGGAACCGCGCCAAACTCTATGGGCTCAATTCCATTGGCCTTCGCCGTGGTGGGTTTTCCAATGCGCGTATCCGTATTCTCAAACAGGCCTATCAGCTTTTATTTCGGAAGGGCCAACGTTTGGCCGAGGCCACGAAACTCGCCAGACATCAATTTCAAGATAGCCAGGATGTCTTGATGATGTTGACCTTTTTGGAAGCCTCAACGCGAGGCGCTTGCCGACCTGCACGAAAAGGCCAGGACGATCAAGAGGAATTCTAATTGACCTCAGACTCCCTTTCTTCGAATGGTCCTTCCTCCCCTATGGAACCGGTTTCACCAGGTGAATCGATTGGGTTGATTGCCGGGAATGGTCGGTTTCCCATTATCTTTGCCGAAAATGCCAAAAAACTAGGATATACTGTGTCGGCGGTTGCGCATGTGGGCGAGACCGACCCGGCGCTTGAACAGGTGGTGGATCGTATTCATTGGATTCGAATTGGCCAGTTAAATAAATTGATTCGAGCCCTCAAGGATGATGCGGTTCGTCAGGCCGTCATGTTGGGGGGAATCAAGAAAACGCATCTGTTTTCAGATGTTCGTCCT
>LXTH01000008.1 GCA_001643555.1 Nitrospirae bacterium SPGG5
GGACTGAACCATGTGTTAATTAGTGTGTCTGATAAGACCGGGGTTGTGGAAATTGCCAAAGGATTGGCGGACTTGGGCGCGTCGATTCTTTCAACCGGGGGGACGGCCAAGGCCTTGCGTGAGGCGGGCTTAGACGTCACGGACGTGTCTTCGCATACCGGCTCTCCGGAGATTCTTGATGGGCGGGTGAAGACTCTGCATCCCAAGATTCATGGTGGGTTATTAGGTCGTCGTGGACGGCCTGAGCATGTCCAACAAATGCAGGAGCAGGGCATTGCACCTATCGATGTGGTGGTCGTGAATCTTTATCCGTTTGAATCCACGATTGCCCAGCCGGACTGTCGCTTCGAAGATGCCATTGAAAATATCGATATCGGTGGCCCGTCTATGCTTCGATCCGCCGCGAAAAATCATGAAGACGTGCTTGTGGTGGTTGATCCGAGTGACTATAGCCGGGTGTTGGACGCTTTGAAGTCTGGAACCGTGTCTTCGTCCCTCCGCCGAGAGTTGGCGCAAAAGGTGTTTCACCATACCTCGCGGTATGATGGCCTCATTGCGAATTATTTGAGTCAACACAATGCCGACGGTACTGCGGATAAATTTCCTGCCAGGTTATCCCTGACGTATGAGCGGGCGGAAACGTTGCGATACGGCGAAAACCCTCATCAGGATGGGGCGTTTTATCGAGAAGTTGGTGCAACCGAGCCATCGATTTCCGGCGCGAAGCAACTGCATGGCAAAGCCATGTCCTACAACAATTACTTGGATTCCAACTCAGCTCTGGAGTTGGCCAAGGAATTTGATGATACCGCCGTGGTGATCATCAAGCACAACAATCCGTGTGGAGTGGCCTTGGGTGCGACGTCGGTTGAAGCGTATGTGAAAGCGAGAGAAACGGATCCACTTTCAGCTTTTGGCGGCGTGATTGCGTGTAATCGGCCAGTGGATGTCGCSATGGCMAAGGAAGTTACTTCGACGTTTRTTGAAGTGCTCATTGCGCCAGAGTTTACCGAAGATGCATTAGCAGAATTGAAACGAAAAAAAGATTTGCGCCTGCTCGAAGTTGGCTCACTTCAAGGCCAAGCCTCAGATGGCTTTGATTGGAAAAAGTTGATCGGTGGACTGATCCTGCAGGATCGTGACCTGGGATCGCTTCCTGATTTAAAGACTTTAAAGGTTCCGACCAAACGCTCACCGAGTGAAGAAGAGTACGCGGCCTGTGCGTTTGCTTGGAAGGTGTGCAAGCATGTGAAGTCCAACGCCATTGTGTTTGCGAAGCTAGGCCAAACGGTGGGAATTGGGGCAGGACAGATGAGCCGTATTGATTCTGTGAAACTCGCGGAGATGAAGGCGAACTTGCCAATCAAAGGGTGTGTGATGGCATCTGACGCCTTTTTTCCATTTCGCGATGGACTCGATGCTGCAGCTCAGACCGGAATTACCACGGTGATTCAACCTGGTGGCTCGATTCGTGATGAGGAAGTGGTAAAAGCGGCGGATGAGCAGAATTTGGCGATGATCATGACGGGCATGCGGCATTTTAGACATTAGCGTTTCATTTGTGACTTTCTAAGGAAGTCGATCTTTCTTCATCCCTCCCCTTTGTAAGGGGAGGTTAGGTGGGGTAGAAGCGTGTGAATGTTAAAGGTCTGATCGTATTGTTCAACAATKACCAATTGGATTATAAAATTGAAGACTCTACCTCCCCTAACCCCTCCTTACAAAGGAGGGGRATTCAGATTAACAGRTAGAAAATTAATTATTTCTTCTTGAATTRAAATCRATGAAAATYCTKGTCATMGGKAGCGGTGGGCGTGAGCATGCSCTGGTGTGGAAGTTGGCGCAAAGCCCTCGTGTGACCAAATTGTACTGCGCGCCTGGGAATGCGGGTATCAGTCAGCAGGCGACATGTGTGCCGATTGCGGTTGATGATCTTACGGGATTGCAAAAGTTTGCRGAGGATRAACGGATCGATTTAACGGTGGTRGGTCCGGAGGCTCCTTTGGCACTTGGCATCGCCGATCTGTTTCGCCGAAACAAACTCAAAGTGTTTGGTCCAACCAAGAATGCGGCACGGATCGAGTCGAGCAAAGCCTTTGCGAAAGACTTGATGATTCGCCAACAGATTCCCACAGCTGAATCGCGGACGTTTGAGAGTGTCAGTGCGGCGATCCAATATCTTGATTCCCGTCCCGTCCCGATCGTGGTCAAAGCCGATGGATTGGCCCAAGGCAAGGGAGTGGTTGTGGCCCACACGCATGAGGAAGCCAAAGAGGCTGTCCTGAATATGCTTGAGCGACATGCCTTTGGTGAGGCTGGGCAACGGGTGATTATCGAGGAGTGTATTCAGGGTGAGGAAATAACTTTGATGGCTTTTGCCGATGGAAAAACCGTCATACCGATGCTTGCCGCGCAAGACCATAAACGAGTTGGAGACGGCGACACCGGGCCCAATACTGGCGGCATGGGAGCCTATGCCCCAGCGCCGTTGGCCATACCGGCGTTGCGTTACGCCATTATGCGTGAAGTGCTGTATCCAGCGATTGTAGGGTTAGCACGGGTCGGCAGTCCGTTCTTTGGCGTGATCTATGCGGGGGTGATGGTCAAAGATGGTGTGCCGTATGTGCTTGAATTCAATGCTCGGTTCGGAGATCCCGAAACGCAGGTGGTGTTGCCATTGTTAAAAACGGATTTGGTCGATGTGTTGGAAGCAGTGGTGGAGCACCGGCTGGAACAATTGSACATTGAATGGTCCGAGGAAGCTGCCGTATGCGTGGTGATGAGYTCYGRGGGGTATCCTGGAAAATATCCCACGGGYGTGCCGATTGCWGGGCTTCCTGMTTCTATCTCCTCGGAATCGGTTCCTGTTTTTCATGCTGGGACTGCGTGGAAAGATGACCAGATCGTGACGTCAGGCGGCCGGGTTCTCGGGGTGACGGCTGTGAGCTCGAACCTTGCCCAAGCACGAAGCAAGGCCTATGACACCGTGCAAACCATACATTTTGATGGTCAGTATTATCGCAACGATATTGCCAGCCGCGTTCTGCATTAACCTCTTTCGATTCAAGTAAGGGCCTTGTGGCCAAAATCCTCCACGTTCCCATCAATCCCTCTTCCGAGTTTTTTGATGAGGTGTCTCAGTGCGTGTCGCAGGACGGAGTCTTATCGGTTGCCACGGAAAGTTTTTACGCGCTGGCCGCTTCGGTCTTGTCTCCAACTGCGGTCAACCGGGTAGCCGATCTCATAGGCCGACCTTCCGACAAACCTCTGCTGGTGTTGATCGGCGAGCGAAGTCAACTCGACCCTTTGGTGAGGTCGATCCCTTCGTGGGCCGTTCCTCTCTTGGATCATTTTTGGCCTGGTCCGTTGACTTGTATTGTTCCTGCCCGATCCGGTCTTCCTGCGCCTCTTACAGATGAAAGCGGAACAATCGGCGTTCGGTGTCCTGGGGGCCAGCGGTTACTCTCGATTTTGCGCGCGACAGGGCCCCTGACAGGGACGAGCGCCAATCGTGCGAACTCTTCCCCTCTTTGTACTGCGAAAGAGGTTTTGGAGGAGTTTGGGGAAGAAATTGACTTGATTCTTGATAGTGGCTCCTCACCAGGAAGATTGCCGTCTACCATTCTCAGCCTCGTTGGGCCCCCTTGTATTTTGCGGGCAGGACTGGTGTCATTCGAGGCGATTCAATTGGTGTTGGCTAAGCAAGGAATGACTTTGGCGAACAAAGCTGTTCGCTGACTTCAGCCACCGAAAGCAATGGTGTCTTCAAGAGCTGTTGCGCCTTGGTGATATCGAGAGTCAGATTCTGCGGCCGAATCATTCCTGATTCTTTAATCGTTGACGGTACGACATTTGGTGGGGTGTTCCGTTTCAGCATTTTCAGGATGGCTTGGCCGAACTCCCATCGATTTAATGCCTGCTGGCCGGCGAGATGCACAATCCCAGTCACTGTGCTTTCGGCCAATTCTAGGAGTGCGAGGCTTAACGTGTTTACCCAAATGGGGGAGCGATATTCATCAGTAAATAATCTGATCGGTTGGTTTTCCTCAATTCCCTTGATGAGCCAGCGGGTTTGGTGGTCGATGGGGTTGATGCCATAAATGAGTGATGGGCGCACCACGAGGGCCTTTGTGTTGTGGGTCATCACGATTTTTTCAGACTGTGTTTTGGCCTGTCCATACTCCGACAAGGCGGAAGGTGTTGCCGTTTCGGAATATGGGCCCTGTTTTCCATCGAAGACGAGGTCGGTGGACACATGAATGAGTCGCGCATCGATCTTGACGGCTGCCTCGGTCAGGTTGCGGGCGGCAGGGAGGATTGAGTCTAGGTTGTCTTGGTTTTGATTGGAACAGGCCGTGTGGATGATGACGGAGGGGCGAACGTCCATAAGCAATTGTTCGACTTGCTTTCTATTCCGCAAGTCGCACTGGTGAAACGTGGTATGCTGTGAAGGTGCTGGCGTGTGATGAAGATAGATCGCGTGGGTGGCCCAATGTTGAGCCATGTGAACAATCTGCGATCCCAAGTAGCCGGAGCCGCCAGTAATGAGTAGGGTGTGAGGTGGCATGGTGATTTTTCCTTCGTTGAATCGCTATTGTAACGTGTGCCGCGAGTGTTGTCTTGCTACTTTGGGTTGCCGTAAAATATTCGTAACTACTCAGGTGTTTAGGCTGAAGGCTGAAGACTGAAGACTAAAGACTACAGGCTACAGGCTATCACTCATCACGTAACGCTCGGAGCAAGCCATATTAGACCTTCTCGGTTTCGGCTTAAAGCCTTCCACCTTCGGTCTATCCACCTGAGTCGTTACGAATATTTAAGGGCACCTCTAAAAACCAGGCATTTTGGTGAGGGCAAGGAAGCCGCGCGCGGAAAACCGGAGTGTATGGGCGAATACATGAGGATTTGAGCACGCGGCTGACGCCGCCATCACGGAAAAGGACGGTTTTTAGAGGTGCCCTTAAGAAATACTGTTCACGACTCCCAACCTAAAGGAACGAAACATGATTGATCTTCGCAGCGATACGGTGACTCAGCCATCACCCGCCATGCGTGACGCCATGGCGCACGCGCAGGTTGGGGATGATGTGTACGGCGAGGACCCCACCGTCAATCGATTGGAAGCGATGGCTGCACAGGTGCTTGGCAAGGAAGCTGCGTTGTTTGTCCCAACGGGCGTGATGGCCAATCAACTGTCGATTCGGCTTCATACACGGGCGGGCGATGAAGTCATCGTCGAAAGTTCCTCTCATATTATTCGGTACGAGGGCGGGTCGGCGTCGGCGTTATCTCAGGTGCAGTTGAGTTGCGTGCTTGGCGAGCGAGGCCTTCTTGCGCTGAAACCGGTCCAGGCCGCCTTGCGTCCAAAGGATGTGCACAATCCTCCGACGACGCTCCTGTGCCTTGAGCAAACCCATAATGCCGGCGGTGGGTCCGTCTATCCTCTCGAGACGATTGAGACTCTCACCTCTTGGGCCAGAGAACAGGGGTTGGCGTGTCATTTAGATGGTGCCCGGCTGTTCAATGCCGTCGTGGCGTCTGGGATTTCTGCGGCCGAGTATGCCCGGTATTTTGATACGGTGTCGTTTTGTTTATCGAAAGGTCTGGGTGCGCCTGTGGGGTCGTTGATCATTTCCACACAGGACAATATCGACCAGCTTCGTCGTTTGCGGAAAATATTTGGAGGAGGAATGCGGCAAGCGGGTATTCTTGCTGCAGGAGGGCTGTATGCCTTGGAGCATCATATCCCCCGCCTCAAAGAGGATCACGACAATGCCAAAAATCTGGCTTTGCAGTTGCAGCAAATTTCCACGGTATTGGTGGATCCTGATCGGGTTGAAACCAATATCGTGGTCTTTGAAGTCGGTCAAAGTGAACGATCTACGCCAGAGTTATTGCAGGCGTTCAAGGAGGCTGGGGTACTGTTGAATGCCATGGGTGATCGGGTCTTTCGTGCGGTGACGCATTTGGATGTCGATGAGCAGGATATGGAAAAAGCTGCGCACATATTGAGTTCGGTCCTATCTGCATGAAAATAACTGTTAATTGTGCGGCAGATGTTGGTACCCTCTGCTTGCCGAAATCCTACGATGGGTTTCTGTTACCATCATTGACACAACCAGGATTGGTTCCCTAAAATCCACTTTGCTTTCAAGGATTACCACAAGGATTGTCGCTATGTCAGATGCCGTTTCGTTTCCACAAATTAATCAAATATTGGAATTGACCGATGATTTGGAAATCAATCGCGAATGGGTGGAAATTCCCTTAGGCGCTGAATCTCCAGGCGTGGTCCGTAAATTGGAAAACGGTAAGTTGGAAATTATTGTGGATGCTGGCGTGCCGTTTGAAGAGTGGTTGGGTTCGTTAGAGGCAAAGATTCGGAATGTGTTTGAGGTCGATGCGTAACCGGGGTGGGCTAGGCAGTGTCAGCTAGAGGGTCATTTTTTCTATGTATAGTCATTCCAAATACGTTTCATACACTCGAAATACGAATATCGAATTTCGAAACAAATCCGAAATCCTAAATTCGAATGTTTCAATTTGGTCATTCTCATGTGTTTCGGATTTTGATATTCGAGTTTCGGATTTAGTCTATTATTTTTCTGCTATCAGCGGAGAGAACGGAAGATAATTGAAAGAGCTATAAAGTTATGGGAACACGAGATCGCGATTGGCCTGGCTATACCATGTGGTTCTGTTGTCCTGATTGCGGGAGGCTGTGGACGTATCAAGCTTCAGATGTGGTGGCGTTAGATCTCAAGGGTGCGTTGGGTCCCGCCCGAGTCAGCGAGGCGATTCCCAGTCAGATGTGTTCGATTTGCGAGGGGACGCAGAGTGCCCCAATCGCGGAGATCTAGCATGGTTTCGGACAGCTTGCCCTGAGTCGTACTGAAAGGCCTGTTCGTTTTCTTGGAACGGGAAGCATTGAGGTGAATGTGCAGCCATGATGTTTCTACGCTTCACGAATAACACTTCACGGATTTATCCCAAGCTGACACTCTTTCCTTTCATATCTGTTTCACCTTTCGTTACCGTTGTCTTTTCGATCGTCCAATCCTCGGGTGTGATGGTGACGGTGTGCCCCTTGAGGGTGTGAAAATTTCCCTTTGAGATCACGACCTTGTTTTCGGATTCAACTGCTA
>LXTH01000133.1 GCA_001643555.1 Nitrospirae bacterium SPGG5
TGCGAAGCTATGATGCGGCTCATCGGACCGTGATGCCGACGGTGTCTCACATCAATCATGTCTACGCGAATAACCGAGCGGAAGTGTCACACCAACCCACGCGGCAACAAGAATATCATATGCGAGGGTTTGCTTCAGCGAGTCAGGCTCAACGGTTTTTGACGTTACACGGACTCACACAGAATATTTTCCGGCTTGGCCACCACCTGATGCAGGTGGTCAACTATCGGATCTTGCGAACTCAGGCGTTTCAGGTTTGGAAGGAAGCGGTATGCGCTTAAGAGGCGAGGATGTCGCTCGGCGAATCCACCGTCTTTCATATGCCACTCGTTAAGTTGACAATACCCGCGAACGAGCCCGCAAACTTGGCTGTCTTTGTGAATTATGCAACAACGCCGGGGCAGGTCAGTGTGGGAAATACCTAATTACTTGACATTACCCCATTTAGCATATAACGTAAAACTACGATGTATTGAGCCTCGTTGACACCCCTAGATCTCGCGCTTCTGACTTTCTTCAAGCGTGCACGATTCCTCAGTCTCCGCTGCTTTTACAACTCAGTTATTCTCAACAATCGTTTTCGTGTTTCGAGGGCGAATGTAACACTGGTCATCAGGCCAGGTTTGTGAAGAGGTCATTCCCGACCGTCACGGTCAATGAATAAATGTGAAAAAAACGTTCTGGAAGTTTTATTGAGTACCAAAGAAGCAATGCTGAGTAGAGGCTGACAGAATATCAAAAAACCGTTCGAGGTCGGTCTTCCCTACCGTGCCGGAAACGGGCTCAACTACAACGAGGATTGGAGGGTCACCATGAGGGTGAGGAAAATACTAGTCATATTGGGACTGTTACTTGGGGTTGCCCAGTTTATCCAGGGCTCTAGTTCTCCGGCGATGGCAAAGGTTCGACTCGCTAGAGAAGCGGTCATCCAAGTGGAGGCCAGCACCCTACGTGCAATCCAGACTGTCTTTCACCAGGCAGAAGAAGCCATCCGTACCGGAGACTTGGAGGCGCTGATGGAGTTATATTCCCAAAATTATCGCTTCGATGGTTTGACCAAAGACGATAGGCGACGGTCATGGAAAGATTTGTTTACACAGTATCATCGTATCTCAACAGCCCATTCCTTTTCTCAGATAGTAGTGAAACCCGGAAAGCATGCAACCGCCGAGGTCACTAGTACGGGGACCCTTTGGGCAACAACCAACGGGACCAATCAACGAATAAATCTCGCCATCTGGCTTGGGGACATCCACTATTTGATTGATGAGGAGGGTCAATGGCGTATCAGTGGGCCGGGCAAGAAGGCCGCAAGGACCGCGCAACATGGCTGGGCTCCTCCCTCGCCCTTTTAAAACTTTTCCTCAAACAAATATAGCTCTGAATCTCGACCGTACCTTGCTTTCCCGACATTGTGTAGAAAAATATCACCTTTATAAAAATGAGAAAAAATATGAATGTGTTTCATCTCCCAATGCTCATGCGAGCTACTACGGATGCCATTATTTTGTGGGATGGGCAGGGAAACATCCTGTTTTGGAATAAGGCTGCCCACATGATGTTTGGCTATGCGCCCGAGGAAATCGAGGGCAAGCCTCTCGTCCTGATCATGCCAGCCCGGTACCACGAAGCGCATCATTATGGAATGGAACGTGTGGGAATTGAAGGAGATAACCAGGCCCTCGTGAAGACCGTCGAACTGCATGGATTGAGAAAGAGTGGAGAGGAATTCCCCATTGAAATGTCTCCGTCAAAATCCGTCCTCGAGGATAGGACATTTTATTGTGGCACCATCCGCGACATTTCTGAGCGAAAGCGGGCCGAGAGAGAGTTGGAGGAACGGAATCGACTGTTGGCCTTTGAAGCAGAGGTGGGTCATGTGCTCAATCGTGGTCAAGCACCGCGAGCCCTCTGGCAAAACTGCGTAGAGGCTATGGTTCAACATCTCGATGCGGCGTTGGCCGCGATCTGGACACTTGATTCCCAGCAGAAGGGGTTGGAACTGGAAGCCAGTGCGGGGTTATATACCCATGTGACCAGCGTGCATGGCCCGGTGCCATTTGGTTATCAAAAAATTGCTCAGATTGCCTTTGAGAAAAAACCGTATCTAACCAATAACGTCATCGAGGATCCGGGTGTGCCAGAGCAGGCATGGGCCAAGCAAGAGGGGCTTATGTCCTTTGCGGGGTACCCGTTGCTAAACCAGCACCATGAGGTGGTGGGTGTCCTGGCTATGTATTTCCGGCGCCCCGTCGCGCACTTCACATGGCACAGTCTTGGGATCGTCGCGGACCGCCTCGCTACTGCTATTGAACGTCACCGCGCCATGGAAGCCCATCAAATTCTCGCGAGGCACAACGAACGAATTCTGACGTCATTAAGGGAAGGCATCTATGGATTGGATGTAGAAGGCAAATTGACCTTTGTCAATCCTGCCGGGGCTCACATGCTGGGATACTGTACAGAGGAACTGCTCGGCGAACCCATGCACGAGCTGATCCATCATACGAAACCCGATGGGTCCCCTTACCCCAGAGAAGAATGTCCCATTTATGCGGCGTTCTCAGACAGAGCTGTCTACCGTAACGATACAGAAATGCTTTGGCGCAAGGACGGCACTGCTTTCCCGGTGGATTATTCCATTTCGCCGCTAGTGGAGGATGGACAACGAACCGGGGCTGTGGTGACCTTCCAAGACATTAGTGAGCGATTACGTATGACAGCAGAATTATTGGAAGAAACTAAACTTGCGGGAGTAAGCCGGATGCTGGGGGATATCAGCCACGATATTAGGAATATGCTTATGCCAGTTCTCAATGGAGCCAAACTGTTAGACGAGAAGTTGCTGGATCATTATGCAAACTTGCCAGATGTGACCCCGAACCAAGTCGACGTCACCAGAAAATTTTCCAGGGACGCGATCGACATGATCGTCAATAACGCCCGTCGGATTCAAGATCGCATGCAGGAGATTGCCGATACGGTCAAGGGAATATCCACCCCTCTCCGGTTTGCTCCTTGCCAGGTTTCGGAGGTTGTCAACGGGGTCTATGAAATCCTCAGATTCTACGCCACCGAAAAGGGGATTGTTTTGCACACACAAGGCCTAGATGCCCTTCCATCCATTCATGCGGATGCGAATCGTTTGTTTAACGCGCTCTACAATCTGGTCAATAATGCGATACCGGAAACACCTGTTGGTGGATCAGTCACCGTGACAGGCGCAGTAGAATCTAATGGAACGACTGTTGTGATATCGGTCATTGACACCGGAAAAGGCATGTCACCCGAAATACGTGACAGTTTATTCACCAAAGATGCGATTAGCAATAAAGCTGAGGGGACTGGGCTTGGCACCAAAATTGTGAAAGATGTCGTGGATGCGCATGCTGGCGTGATCACCGTAAACAGTGAACAAGGGAAAGGCACCACGTTCACTATCCAAATTCCCATCAAACCTTAGACGGGTGAAATTGCAGAAAAGCTTCAGCAGAGGCAGATGATCGTAATCACTATCGAGTGATTCATATTTAAAATTAAAGGAGGTCGGTAATGACACAAACGAATGGACGAGTCATGGTTGTCGATGATGAAGGTGATGTGCGGAAGGTAGCAAGGATGTGCTTAGAACAAGTAGGGTACCAGGTAATTGAAGCAGAAAATGGTGAGCAAGCCATCCAACAGATTAAAGAAGGAGATAACCCTGTTTTGCTCGACGTGATTATCACCGATATTAACATGCCCAATATCAACGGATTGGAAGCGATACATTTTTTTCAACAAGAATGGCCGCATGTGCCTTTGATTGTGATGACGGGTCACCCTGAGCTTGAATCTGCAAAAGAATTGATGAAACGAGGGCTTGTGGACTATTTGGTTAAACCGGTTGACAAAGAAAAACTAGTTAAAACTGTTGAAAAGGCCATGGGTCAGCGGGAACTTAGTGGGATTTCAACTTAAGAGGAGATTTAGGCCCATCACTAATCTGAATACCATTTAGGCAGTCAACCAGCGACGGTCCTTCCGGGCAGGGATGCCTGTGAAGGACCGTTTGTGTATTCCGGCCTGAAACTTTTTGTCCAATACGATTACATCGACAATCAATCCGATGTGGCCTTTTTTAACTATGGCCAACTGGTGTTTCGAGGAGGGGTGCTCCTGGCCTTTTAGCGATTGGAGCTTGTGCTACGGGTCCAATGAATCCTTGGTAGGGTCCCACGCTTCTTTCTTCGTTACCACCCCATTTATCACCTTTCAAATCTCACCACTGTCACTCATCAGGCAACCAGAATAGGAGGGTCAAAGGATCCGGAATCCCTGGCGTCCGGCTAACGCCTTGAATTCACAGGGTCTTTTGGGGGATGTGGCGGAAGTGTGGCTTTAGGTGGAGAAAACTTGTCGAATTAGATTGGGTTATGACCGTAGCTGATGCCTAATCTACTGCTATACCTGATACTGAAGCGAAGCCTATAAGATGATATTGTGGTGGGCAAAAAAGGCTTCCTGAAAAGATAGCGTTTTTTACCAAAAACGCCATTAATAATTAATTTTTGAACGTTGCAATTAAAGGTAAT
>LXTH01000092.1 GCA_001643555.1 Nitrospirae bacterium SPGG5
TGATCAACTGATTCGATCATGGTCGAATGAATTAATTGCTGGTAGCACGCTAACCCAGGATATTAAAATTATCCGCATCCAGATAAAAAGAGAACTTATCCCTAAATTGATCCATCTCAGCTCGTACTAGAGTAATTGATTGAACCGCTTCTTTTCCTTCTTCATAGCGAATGTAATACACATAATCTTCTTGCTTAAAAGGAACAGATAAATCCGTTTGCTTGATACGACCTTTGATTTCGTCGAACAAGGTGTGTTCCAACTGGACTGTATGTCGCCTCAGGGTGGTCGCATAGTCATTTTCAGCCTGTAAATACGCTAAGACTTCCGGATTCGATCGATCGTTGAGCCAATAATAATCATCAACTCGAACATGACCATGCTGTTCCAATCGATGAGGAATCAATTTCGCTTAAGGTGGGTCAGGAACAGATGACGCAGTACGGGAAGAACGAATGGTCATGAAAATTTCCTTATCATATTGACAGCATTATTATGATGGGTTAGGCATCATCAAAGTTTCGCGGTGCTTGGCGAATACGTTTTGTCTGAGTTCGCTTTTTTTTGACTTCCAACCGTCGTTCACGAGCGCGGGGCGGAACACGGGTAGCAATTCGATGTTTCATCGGCTGCAACGCCTTCTGAAACAAGTCAACGAATCGCTTGACTACCTCCGCCCGATTCGCCACCTGAGATCGATGGCGTTGGGCCTGCATTCGCAAGACACCGTGTTGGCTGATCCGATGGCCCAAGGWGGCACKAATTCGCCGCTTTTGGTACGAGGTCAGGGCTGAAGAATGCATAAGATCAAACTCCAGAATCACTCGACTATTCACCTTATTCACATTCTGTCCCCCAGGGCCAGTGCTCCGAGCGGCAGAAAACCGAAATTCAGCATCCGAAATCGAGATGGAAGCATTAATGACAACCGGCATGAGAATTCCCAAATCAAGAAATACTCCAGAATTGAATGACGTGTTACCCTATAGATCAATTTCTGGATTCTGTTTCCGTTCCTTTATGGGAATGTTGAAAAAAGCCGCCAGCGGCGTTCTCCCCATTTTGCCGTGCTCACGTACTCCATGTACGCTCCGTGCGTAAAAATAGCTGCGGCCTTTCCTTCGACAGACTCAGGACTGGATAGACCCTTCGGAAAGACTCAGGGCATGCTTTTTTGAACATTCCCTCCCTTTGATGGTGCGTGGCTTATCTGAAGCTTGTATTGGCTAATGGGGTGAAATATTCACCGTATCCTAAAGGCTTCGGGCGAATGGTATATCGAAAGGATTGCTGTCAGATATTTTTGTACAAGTAAATGCCAAAAAATATCCCTAACAGTGTGAGGAGGTTGATCTTGAAAATGAAGCCTAGTGTGATCTTGATGAGAACGAAATCGACGGTGAACGGAGGCTCAAGTCCTGTGGAAACGGACCGTGCGAAAATATTTTGAATGACCCCTGCCGGGGCGAATACTCGGAGGATTTCCCCAAGGACTCCGCCCAACAAGCCGCCAATAAAAATGAACCCCAGTAAGGTCCACCCTGATTTTTTCACAACTGCTCCTTCGGTCGTTGGTGAGTGATTGGCTGGATCGATGCTGATATAAGGGTAAACTACTAGAAAAGTACGGCAACCCAGGCCTTAAGTCAAGAAGGTATTCACCTAAGGGTAGCCTTGACAGGTAGTTTCGGCGTTGTCTAGACTTCGACGGAATTTCGTATATTTTTCCAATGGTTAGGAGTTAGATCTGATGTTTTCCGCGCTCACGGAAAAAATTGACACAGTCCTCAAAAAGATCCGGGGACCGGGCGTTCTGCGGGAGCAGGATGTTACCGAGGCGTTGAAGGAAGTCCGTCTTGCGCTTCTGGAGGCTGATGTCAATTTCAAGATTGTGAAGGACTTTATTGGCCGTGTCCAGGAAAAAGCTATTGGGCGTGAGGTTTTAGGCAGCCTCAATCCTGGTCAACAGGTTGTCAAAATCGTCTGGGAAGAATTGCGGGACCTGATGGGCCATGAATATTCTGGTCTGGCGCTTTCATCTCAGCCTCCCACCGTGATCATGATGGTTGGGTTGCAGGGTGCGGGGAAGACGACCACGTGCGGCAAACTGGCCCATCTATTCAAGCAACAAGGAAAACGAGTATTGCTGGTTGCAGCTGATCCTCGGCGCCCTGCTGCCGCGGATCAATTGGCCTCGCTGGGCGCTGATTTGGATGTGCCGGTTCATCGAGTAGAAGGGCATGCAGAAGGGGTTCAGGTTGATCGGGCGCAGGTTGTCCGGTTCTGCACGGAGGGAGTGGCCCGAGGTCGCGACCATGCCTATGACGTTGTGGTGTTGGACACCGGTGGCCGTCTTCATGTTGACGATGAACTCATGCAGGAGTTGGTGGATATCAAAGCCGCGGTCACACCGCAGGAAATTTTATTTATCGCGGATTCCATGACTGGCCAGGAAGCCGTGAATGTGGCCCAGCAGTTTGATCAGCGTGTCGGGATCACAGGGGTGATTTTAACCAAAATTGAAGGTGACGCCCGCGGGGGTGCTGTTCTGTCTATTCGAGCGGCGACCGGTAAGCCCATTAAATATTTGGGGGTGGGGGAAAAGTCCGATGCCTTGGAGCCCTTTCACCCGGATCGCATGGCCTCGCGCATCTTGGGAATGGGCGATGTGTTGTCACTCATCGAAAAGGCCCAGGAAGCTTTCTCGAAAGAGGAGGCGGAAGCCCTACAGCGAAAGGTCTCCAGCAATGCCCTTACCCTAGAGGACTTTCGGGATCAGATTAAACAGGTGAACAAGTTGGGGTCCATGGAACAAATAATGGGCATGCTTCCTGGTGGGGAGAAGCTCAAAGCCATGGTGAGGGGGGCATCACAACAGGGACTGCCTGAAAAGGAAATGAGCCGTGTGGTGGCCATTATTGACTCCATGACCACAAAAGAGCGTCGGGATCACACGATCATCAATGGCAACCGGAAGAAGCGCATCGCCAAAGGGAGCGGGACGTCTGTCCAGGAGATTAACAGGCTCATTAAGCAATTTTTAGGCGCCCGGACGATGATGAAGTCCCTGGTTGGCGGGAAGGGTAAACCAGGTAAACTGGGTAAGTTGAAAAGGCGCGGAAAGCTCATTCGAGCGATCCAATCCCCATGAGTTTATCTTTTCACCCCAAACAGAGTATACTGATCAGCTTTGGGAAGAATAGACTATTCAGAATAGGAGGAGTCAGCTAGTGGCAGTACATTTACGATTAAGTCGAATGGGACGACACAAACGACCATTTTATCGAGTGGTAGCGATGGATTCGAGGGTGCGACGGGATGGTCGTGCGCTTGAAGTGCTAGGGACGCATGATCCGTTGAAGGATCCTGCTGTCACCGAGTTGAAAGCCGAACGAGTGTTGGATTGGTTGCAAAAGGGTGCACAACCATCGGTGACGGTGCGCACGCTGTTGCGGCGGGCCGGCATTTGGAAAACCTTTGAAGATTCTCGAAAGAAGTCATAACTTCGCTTTCTTCCTCTCATCTAGGTGACTCTTTCCACAATGTTGGGAGTGCCTTATGATATTGGGAGGCAACCCCATTAAGGGTTCGCGCACACATAACTTCCTCGGTTTGGGYGTTGAKGCGCCCGTCTGGCAARGCGCGARGRCTGCGCATACTCCTCSTATGGAAAKGASGAGCAACGCCGCCAGACGGGATGGATCTGCGCCCAAACCGAGGAAGTTATGTGTGCGCGAACCCTTAATATGGAATTCATGGAATGCCCGCTGTCAATTGTGACGTGATGTCTGAAACAGCATTCGTGACGGTTGGGAAAATTGTGAAGCCGTTTGGGGTGCGTGGGCAGGTGCGAGTGCTTTCCCTCACGGATGTCCCGAAGCGATTGGAAAACCTACGCGAGGTGACGCTAGAAACTGCCTCGGGTCATTCCCTGGTCACTGAGGTGACGGATGTTCATTACGATGGACGATCCTACCTGTTGCGTTTTGCGGCCTTTTCAACGCCTGAAGAAGTCAAAGCGTATCGTGGGGCCTGGATAAAAATTCCTCAAGGTTCCGTGCCACCAGCGCCTGAAGGCCATCATTATCAGTTTGAACTGATTGGGCTGACAGTCAAAGAAGAATCCGGTGACGTGTTAGGCGTGTTGGAGGAAGTGATCGAAACGCCGGTTCAGCATTTATTCGTGATCCGAGGGCAGGGTCGGGAATGGATCTTGCCTGCCTCGAAGAAGTGGATTACCAAGATTGATATTCCTGGCCAAGAGATGACGGTGGTATCAAAAGAAGAATGGTCTGGCGACGATGTGGTGTGATGTCCTCACATTATTCCCTGAGTTGATCGAAGGCATTGCGACGCAGAGTATTCTGAAACGTGCGCAGGAGAGCGGTCGGGTTCGGATTCAGGCACATAATATTCGAGACTACATCGAGGATCGGCACCGCATTGCTGATGATGCCCCCTATGGCGGTGGGAGCGGCATGGTGATGAAGGCCGAGCCAATTTTTCGAGTCATCGATGCCCTGCGAGCTGAAGGACAAGAATTACGTTTGTTGTTTCCCTCTCCGCAGGGAGTGCCGTTTTCGCATCAATTGGCCATGGATTTCAGTCGTGAGTCGAGGCGGTTGGTGTGGATCTGTGGCCACTATGAGGGTGTCGATGAACGGGTTCTGACTCGGTTGGAGCCTGAAGAAATTTCCATCGGCGATTATGTGTTAACTGGTGGGGAGTTGCCGGCCATGGTCATGATTGATGCCGCGGCACGGTTAGTCCCCGGGGTCGTGGGCAATCCCGCGTCCGTGGAACACGATTCGTTTGTGGATGCGTTATTAGATTTTCCGCATTACACCAGGCCTGAAGGCGTACGCGGATATAGTGTGCCGGACGTGTTGTTATCCGGCAATCATGCAGCGGTTCGTCTATGGCGGCGAAAAGAGTCATTACGGAATACCTATTGTAAGCGTCCTGATGTGTTACGGGACGAATGCTTAACGGATGAAGATCGACGATTGTTAGTAGAAATATCACAGGAATGTGGGGGAGGAATCAGATCATGAATCGGCTGCAGCGACTTGAACAAACGTTTCCAACAAATACCCTGCCAGAATTTGAAATTGGCGATAGCGTTCGGGTGCATGTCAAAGTTGTTGAAGGGGAAAAAGAACGGGTGCAGGTGTTTGAAGGCGTGGTGATTGCCCGAAAAGGGAAGAAAGTCAGTGAGACGTTTACGGTCAGAAAAATTTCGCACAATGTGGGTGTGGAACGTATCTTTCCTGTCAATTCTCCCAATATTGCCCAGCTTGAGGTGATACGCAAAGGGAAGGTTCGACGCGCAAAATTGTACTACCTCCGCGATAAGATTGGAAAGAAGGCCAAGGTTCCAGAGCGAGAATATTCGCGGATCAAAAAAAATAAACCGGTGGCCAAGGTGGCTCCTGCTGCGGCACAAGCATCGCCAGCGAAAGACGACTCGACTTCTGATTAATTTGCCCTCTGGGCGAACCCTTATCGCCAAGCTGGGAGGGGCACATCGTGGAAGGGGAGTTGATCGCAAGGACGGCAGATGGGCCCACTTGGGTGTTTGAGGAAGACGCTCGAGTCTGTGGCTATCGATGCGTGGCTGGGTTGGATGAGGCTGGCAGAGGACCCTTAGCCGGTCCAGTGGTTGGTGCAGCCGTCATTCTCCCTCGACGATTTCAGTTGGATGGGTTGGATGACTCCAAACAGGTCAGCCCCGAGAATCGAGAAACCCTGTTTGAAGCGATTACACAACGGGCGCGTGCTTGGGCCGTCGGGGTTGCCACAGAACAGGAAATTGATAGAATCAATATTCTAGAAGCCACACGACTTGCCTGGAGACGTGCGCTGGACCAACTTCCTGTGGTCCCTGATTTTTTACTCATCGATGCCACCTCGTTACCCGGTGTGGCCATGGCTCAACGAGCGGTGGTGAAGGGGGATCGATTGTCTCTTTCAATTGCCGCTGCTTCTATTCTTGCCAAAGTGTCTCGTGATCGATTGATGCAGGACTATCATCGTCGATATCCGGATTATCAGTTCCACATTCATAAGGGTTATCCCACACCGGCGCATCTTCGTTTGGTTCGGAAATTTGGCCCGAGTCCGGCGCACCGACGTAGTTTTCAACCAATCAAGACTCTTCTACAGGCTCATCAGGAGGATGTGTGACATCTCAGTCTCAGGTCTTTGGCAAGGAAGCCGAAGTCGCTGCGGAACAATATCTTCGCCAACACGGATATCGTATTGTAGGACGCAATGTCCGGTTTCCCAATGGGGAGCTGGATATTATCGCGAAAAAAGATGGCACGATTGTCTTCATCGAAGTCAAGGCCAGGAGGATCAATCACTTTGGTGGCGCGTCCTATGCCGTGACGCCTCATAAACAACAGCGTCTGATCAATCTCGCCGCTCAATACTTAGCGTACCACCAACTGTCTAACTGCCCAACCCGATTTGATGTCATGTTGTACCAATGTGATGCAGAACAGGTTGGCCATGTGGAGCATGTCGTGAATGCCTTCGAAGTTCCGGGTGATGATCTGCGACAGATCGACTCGATAGGATTGGCGATCTATGTCCTCCTCGAAGGTGGCATCGCTATTGTTGCGGACCGTATCCCAGCCCCGGGCGTAGGAAACGCCAAGAGTGGTCAGATCGCCAAAAAAATCCTGGCTGATGCCAAAACGAACGGCGTTGGCCGTGTAGTCGCTTTCTTCGCTGTTGGTGTAACTCAAGCCCATGAACGTCTTACCATGCAGATAGTCGACGCCGACGCTCACCTCGTCACGCTGCTCGTGGTAGGGGCTTGCCGTGGTTACCACGTCGATCGAAGCGCTGCTGATGGAGTCCACGTAGTAATTGGTCCACGCCGACACCTTGTCCTTGAACCCTTTGCGCACCAGATACGATGGACCGGTCACCTCCAGGCCACCCCCGTTGTAGCTGTGGTACATCGCATCGGCTC